>JANMPW010000697.1:0-1700 GCA_031370065.1 Acidobacteriota bacterium | reverse complement strand
ACCAGCTCCGGATGATGCGCGACACGATCGACCGGTATAAGCAGATGTCCGACGCCGGTCTGATCCCGCTCGAGGTCGGCGGCGAGGGATTCCCGCCCGAGCTCGAGACGCTCGTCAAGGGCGTCAACCTCGTGGGCCAGGTCAGCAAGAAGCACCGGTTCATGCGCCGCATCCCGATCGACCCGATGACCAGTAAAACCGAGTGGGGCCTGCGCTCCTACCAGGATGAGGCCGACTCCTTCTCCTGGGGCGGCCAGAACGTATACGACGTGTACTCCCTGTCGGAGGCGAGAGCGCTCGACGGGACGTACTACAAGGACTGGTGATGAGACGGAAGACGGAAGACTTAAGACGGAAAACGAAGAGCTGCGGCGGAGGTCCGTCTACCATCTACCGTTTACCGTCTTCCGAGTCGGGCTTCACGCTGTTGGAGCTGCTCGTCGTCATGACGATCATCGGCATCCTCGCGGCGATCGCGGTGCCGGCCCTACGGGATTCGCCGAAAAGGGCGCGGGAGGCAACGCTGCGCGCGGATCTCTTCACCTTCCGCAGCGTCATCGACCAGTACAAGGGCGACAAGGGCAACTATCCGGCCGACCTGGCCGTCCTCATCAAGGACGGCTACATGCGCAAACTCCCGCTCGATCCGATGACGAAGGCCTCGGACTGGGTCCTGACCATGGAGGAAGAGCCCACCGAGCCCGACGACCCGAACGTCCAGCCGACGCCCGGGATCATCGACGTCCACAGCGCGTCGAAAGAGAAGGCGCTGGACGGGACGCTCTATAGCGAATGGTGATGGGGGGGGAGTCTGGAGTCTGTCGTCTGGGGTCTGTCGGGGGATCCAAGTTCAGGCCCGACCACCGACCGCAGACCACAGACGACAGACTGCACTGCGGCTTCACTCTCGTGGGCGTCGTGGTCGCGATGGCGATCATCGTGATCCTGCTCGCGGCGGTGGGGCCGACGGTCGCGACGATCATCGAGCGCGACCGGGAGAAGGAGCTGATTTTCCGGGGCAAGCAGTACGCGCGCGCGGTCCTCGCTTTCCAGAAGCGCTACGGGCGCTTTCCGAACGAGCTCAAGGAGCTCTCGAAGCTCAAGCCGCGCTCGATCCGCAAGCTCTGGAAGGACCCGATGTGCGACTGCGATGACTGGCAGATCATCATCGCGGGCTCTCCCGAGGCCGTGCCGATGAGGCAGGCCCCTCCGCCGCAGGGCGGCAGCGGCCCGGGCGGCAATCGCACGCCGAGGCCCGGCCAGCCGACACCGGGAGGAGACGTCGCGCTCACGCCGCCTCCGTTTCTCGGCGGTGGGGGAGGCCCACCGGTCACCCCGACGCCGTCTTCGTCCTTCGGGCCGAGCACGGGCAAGCCGGTCGGGCCCATCGTCGGCGTGCGCTCGAAGGTGCGCCGCAAATCGATCTTCGAGTGGCGCAGCCGCGGCTACACCGACGAGTGGCGCTTCATCGCGGGCGACGCCGACAACGAGAATGGGCCGAGGTTTGATCCAGACCTCCTGCGCGGGCCGCACTTCACACCTTCCCCCGGCGCGCGGTAGTCTCGGCGCGTTGGTCCTGCGGCGCGTCCTCGACAACGGCGTCACGGTCCTCGTCGACCGGATGGTGGACGTGCGCTCGTTCTCTCTCGGCTTCTTCGTCCGTGCGGGCTCGGCCACGGAGCCGGCGTCGCGGCAGGGGC
>JANMPW010000694.1:0-5770 GCA_031370065.1 Acidobacteriota bacterium | reverse complement strand
GAGCTCGGCGTGCCCTTCTCCGATCCGATCGCGGATGGACCGGTCCTCCAGCGCTCGGCGTCGCGGGCGCTCGCGGCGGGCACGACGCTCGACACCGTCTTTGGAATCGCCCGGAGCATTCGCGAGGAGACGAAGATGGCGCTCGTCCTCTTCTCGTACCTGAACCCGATCCTGCGCCGGGGAACGGCCCGTGCCGCGAGGTCAGCCCGTGACGCGGGCTTCGATGGCGCTCTCGTCACCGACCTTCCGCCGGAAGAGGCTTCCTGGGCGCAGCCGCACTTTCGCGACGCGGGCCTCGATACGGTCTTCCTCGTTTCTCCCACCTCGTCGCCTTCCCGCATGGCAGAGGCCGCGAAGCTTTCGAGCGGCTTTCTTTATGTCGTGTCGCGGTCGGGCACGACCGGGGCGCGCCGAGCGCTGCCGCGCGATCTGCCTCGGACAGTCCGCCGCGCGAGGAACCAAGCGCGAGGGCTTCCGGTCGCGATCGGTTTCGGCATTGCCACCCCGGAAGCCGCGCGGCGCGCCGCGTCGCTTGCCGACGGGGTCGTCGTCGGGTCCGCCCTGGTGCATGTCGCGGAGCAGGCCGGGGACCGCCGCGAGGAGGCGGTGGAATCCATTGCCCGATCCCTCGCGCTCGCCTGCCGGCGCAATCCACAGTAGGAGACATGCGGACCGAGGGCGACTGCCTGAAGCTGCTGCGCCGGGCGAGCCTCCCGCTGGAGACGCTCCAGGAGATCCTGTCCGACCGGAGCGCGCGGAAGTTCCACGCTGTGCGGCGGGCGCTCGCCGCCCACCCGCGCACGCCGCGCAGCGACGCCCTCGGCCTGGTCGCGACCCTCTTCTGGAGGGATCTTGCTTTCCTGTCGGCGGATGCGCGGGTGCACCCGGCGATCCGACGGGCGGCGGACCTGGACCTTCTGCGGCGGCTCCCCGAGATGGCCCTTGCCGAAAGGATCGATCTGGCCCGCAACGTCGGCAGGGGCACCCTGCTTTCCCTCCGGCTCGATCCCGATCCCGCGGTTCTGGCCTCGGTACTGGAAAACCGCTTCGCGATCGAGGCGGACGTGGTCCGGGCGGCCGTGCAGCCCGGTGCCTTCCCGGAGGTGTTGTCCCTGATCGCCGAGCACCCCCGTTGGGGCCCTCGCCTGGCCGTCCGGAGCGCCGTCCTCAGGAACCCGGGCCTGCCGGTGCCCCTGGCCCTGTCGCTGCTGACCCGGGCCAGCCTGGAAGACCTGCGCGGACTCCGAGACTCGCCCAGGACGCCGGAGCTCCTAAAGGCTTGTGCGCAAAGAGTTCTTGCAGAGAGAGCCGGGGAGGTCTAGGATCGAAAGTACTCATCGCGGGAGACGAGTATGGGTGAGACACCTGCCCTCACGTTCGGAGAGGAACTCCGCCGGGAGAGGCTCATTCGGGAAGTCTCGCTGGAGGAAATCTCCTCCGCCACGAAGATCTCCGTGCGCCTGCTGACCGCGCTCGAGAAGAGCGATCTTTCCCGTCTGCCGGCGCCCGTATTCACTCGCGGGTTCATTCGTTCCTACTCGCGGCATCTCGGTGTCGACCCGGACGAAATGGTGAATGCCTACCTGGCGGACCTGGCTCCCGACAAGTCGCGCGATGCGGGCTCGAAGAGGGGCGGGCTGCGCTCGCGGTTCCTGCGCGGACGCCGCGCGGCGGCGAGCACGATCGTCATCAGCGTCACGGCAATTCTTCTGCTCCTCGGATTGATCGCGCGGCCTCAGCGCCGCGGCACAGCAGCGACGCCGATCGCCGTGCGCCGGGCTGCGCCTGTCTCCTTCAAGAACGTTTCCGTCTCTCCCGGTCCGGCTCCGGCGATCCGCGAGGAGCCCGTCGCGGAGCCCGCGAAGCCAGCGGCCGGCGTTTCGATGGTCCTCGAGTTCGAGCAGGATTCCTGGACCGAAGTTTCGGCCGACGGTCAGACGATTTTCTCGGGCCTGAGCCGCCGCGGAACGAAGCAGCGGTTCGAGGCGCGAGACGGGTTCCGCCTCACGCTCGGCAACGCCGGAGGCGTGCGGGTGACCGTGGATGGGCGGCCGCTCGAGCCGCTCGGAGGAGCGGGACAGGTCGTCCGGGACCTTCCCGTGCCGGCCCGCCTGACCCAGAGCTAGCTCCCGGTCGCGTCCCTTGGCCCAAGCCGCAACCCCCGGGACCTTCGATCCCCAGGACCTGATCGCGATCGTCCGATCGCCGGACGCCCCGCGCGAGCTGCGCGTTTTCGCGGCGCGTGGACTGCTTCCGCTTGAGCGCGATGACCGTCTGCGGGCGTTGCTCTCTGTGGTCTCCGACTCCGATCCGGACATCGGCCCGCCGGCGGCCGAGACGCTCGGGCTGGTCCCTCCCGACGACCTGGCGCGATTCCTGGACGAGGCCGATCCGACGGAGGCGGAGCTCGACGTCATCAGCCGGCACAGCGACGACCACTTCGTGCTCGAGCGGGTCATCCGCAACCGCGCCGCTGGCGACGACACGCTGCTGCGCCTGGCCTCGATCGTCAGCGGAGCGCCCCAGGAGTCCTTGATCATCAACCAGGTGCGGTTGCTCCGTCAGCCGGCCCTCATCGACGTGCTGCTCGAAAATCCCGATCTGACCGCCGACGGCAAGCGGCGTCTGCTCGAGATGCGCGAGGAATTCTTCGAGAAGGAAGGGCGACGCCGGGCGCACGAGCGCCTGCAGCTCGAGGAAGAAGAGCGCCGCGCGCGGCAGGAAGCGGCCGGCATCGTCTTCGACGAGCCCGAGGCGGGGGCGGCGGGAGGAGAGAGCGAGGGCGCGGATGAAGGCGGCGTCGGAGCGCTCTCCGACGAGGACGCGAACTCGAGCGCCCTGGCCGCGGTCTTTCGCCGCATCTCCCTGATGACGGTCAAGGATAAGGTGGGCCTGGCGCAGAGGGGGACCAAGGAGGAGCGCCGGATCCTGATCGGCGACGTCAACAAGCTCGTGAGCATGGCGGTTCTGAGGTGCGAGGCGTTGACGCTGGCCGAGGTCGAGTCGTTCTGCGCCATGCGGCACCTGCACACCGAAATCTTCTACGAGATCGCGTCGTCGCGGGAATGGGTCAAGCGGCCACGGATCCAGCTCGCCCTCGTCAGCAATCCCGCTGTGCCCCTCTCGATCACGCTACCGCTCGTGAAGTTCCTCGGAATGCGCGACCTGCGCAGCCTCACGCGCGACCGGAACCTCCCGGAGGGCATCCGAATGGGGGCCCGGAAGGTCATTTTCGAAAAGCGGGGCTAGGCGCTCTGGCCGGGGCGCCGCTTGCGGGGCGCGTCGAGCACGGCGCCGGTGCTTGCCGAAGCCATTGCTTTTTCGTATGTTAACCTTTGTCGAAGGTCCGCAGCGAGGTCGAGGTTCCATCGTAAATGCCCCGAGACATTGATCACTACGGGTTGCTGGGCGTGGCGCGTGACGCCAGCGAGGCCGAGATCCGCGAGCGTTTTCGAACGCTGGCGCGCGAAGCCCACCCGGACCGCGCTCCCGCCGCGAAGAAGGCGGAAGCGGAAGCGAAATTCCAGGTTTTGACCGAAGCCCTGAACGCGCTGACGAGCGCCGAGCGGCGCAAGGCCTACGACTTCGATCTGGCCGCGGCCGCCGGCATGTCCGACGGCGCGGACCCGGTGGCGCAGAACTACCTCGGCCAGGGCATCGCGGCCTACAAGGACCGTAAGTTCGCCGAGGCGGCCGGCAACTTCCAACTCGCGGTGGGACGCAATCCCAAGGACGTCAAGGCACAGCACTATCTCGGTCTCGCATCGTCGCGCGCGGGCGACGTGCGCGCCGCGGTCAAGGCGATCGAATCCGCGCTCGTCCTCGAGCCGCACAACGGGGCGCTGCTCAAGGACGCCGGCGCCATCTTTCGGCAGGCCGGATTGCTGCTGAAGGCGGAGAAGGCCTACCAGGAAGCGATCCGCTGGGACCCGGCGGCGGCCGAAGCGCGCAGGGCCCTCGAAGAGATCCGCGTTCAGCGGGCGGGGCGAGGGTAACCGCGCGATGGCCCGGATCGATGTCTTCGGCGTGACCGACGTCGGCAAGAAGCGCAAGCACAACGAGGACGCCTTCGCGCTCGAGGCAGTTGAGGGTTTCTTCGTCGTCGCCGACGGGATGGGCGGTCACGCGGCCGGTGAGGTCGCGGCGAAGATCACGGTGGAGACGATCGGGGAGTTCATCGCGGCCACGCGACAGAAGGAAGAGGCGACCTGGCCGTTCAAGTACAACCACAAGCTTCAGTTCAACAGCAACCGCCTCGCCGTGGCGATCGAGAAAGCGAACGAGCGGGTGATGGCCGCGGTCGCGGCCCAGCCCTGGCTGAAGGGAATGGGGACGACGGTCGTCGCGGGCCTCCTGAATGAAAAGATCCTGTCCCTCGCCCATGTCGGAGACAGCCGGGCATATCTCTATCGCGCGGGCGAGCTGACGCGCCTGACCGACGACCATTCATGGGTCCACGAGCAGGTGACTGCGGGGATCCTGACCGAGGACGAGGCCAAGACGCATCCATTGAAGAACGTGGTGACGCGGGCCCTCGGCGGCGGCGCCTCCGTTTCGCCGGACCTGCGCGAGATGGAGTTCAAGGTCGGCGACTTGTTTCTCTTCTGCTCGGACGGGTTGACGACCATGCTCTCGGACGAAGAAATCCGCGACATGATTGCGGCCGACGACAAGAAGGGCGCCGAAGACATCTGCCACGTCCTGGTCGACCTCGCCAACGAGAAGGGCGGCGTCGACAACATCACGGTCGTATTGGTGAGGGTCGAGGAGCTCGGGCCGGCCGCGGAAGCAGAACAGTAGCTTCGCGCCTCAACGTTTTCCCCGATGGATCCGTACATCAATTGACGCGCCCATGCCCGAGGACTACCCTCAGGAAATGATGACTGTCCGGCAGCCCTGCTTTCGGACCGGCCTGGCCCTGCTGGGCCTCGCAGCGGTGCTGGCCTCCGCGCCGGGCTTCGCGGCCTCACCAGACGGCGCCGTGCGGGCGCGGCGAATGGCCTGGGATGCCGCGGCTTCTTCAGCCGCTTTTTCAGCTTCGGCGACTGCCGCCTGTGATTCCACACGAACGTTCACCAGTACTTGCGTTACTTCGCGTTTGATCCCATCCAGCATGCTGCTGAACAGCTCAAATGCTTCGCGCTTGTATTCCTGCTTGGGCTGCTTTTGTGCATAGCCGCGCAGATGGATACCCTGGCGCAAATAATCCAGCGCGGCCAGATGTTCGCGCCAATGCGAATCAATGGATTGCAGCATCACTGCGCGCTCATATTGATGCAATAGCGGCTTTTCAACATCTTTGAATTTTGCTTCATATTCCTGGGTAGCCTGCTCAACCAGGCGCTCGCTCATTTTTTGGCTATCAAGCTCCTCATCGTTCTTGAGCCATGCATCCACGCTGACTTTCATATTGAAGTCGGACTCAAGAGTGCGCGTCAGACCATTCGCATCCCACTGCTCTTCAACTGATCCCGCAGGTACGTGTTTGGTGACGGTATCGTGCATGACATCGCGACGCATCACGGTGATAGTTTCAGATACGTCATCAGAATCTAGCAACTCATTACGCTGCAAATAAATTACTTTACGCTGATCGTTAGCAACGTCATCGTATTCAAGCAATTGCTTGCGGATGTCGAAGTTACGGGCTTCTACCTTACGTTGCGCATTTTCAATCGAGCGTGAAACCATGCCGGCTTCGATGGCTTCGCCTTCAGGAATTTTGAGTTTTGACATCACCGCTTTTAGGCGATCACCAGCAAAAATCTTT
>JANMPW010000661.1:0-3335 GCA_031370065.1 Acidobacteriota bacterium | reverse complement strand
CGAAGCGTATCCATCCGCTCGCTCGACGGAAGCCCGGTCGAGGTCCAGGTGGACGGAGACTGCGTCCTCGCCACACCGATCTCCTGCCGCATCGGGACGGAGACGGTGCGGATCCTCGTGCCGAAGAAGCATTGACCGTCTCTTGGCCGTGGGGCCTACCCCCTCTCCCGGCGGGAGAGGGTTTCCGTTGGGCACGCCCGTGAATAACCTCATGTGAATCGTCAGCTATTTCTTTCCCGACTGGACCGTTTTCTCGACCTCGGCGACGCCGCGCGGCGCGCCGCACGAAAGGCACTCGTAGCCATCCTTCGTGACGAGGATCGTGTCCTCGATCCGGACGCCGATGTCCCGCCACTTCGGATCCACGCCCTTCATGCCCGCCGGGATGTAGATGCCGGGCTCGATCGTGAAGACCATGCCCGGCTCGAGGACGCGCGACTTGCCGCCCCCCGGCTCGCCGTACGCGCCGGCGTCGTGCACGTCCAGGCCGACCCAGTGCGACACGCCGTGGAGCGTGAAGCGGCGGTGGCCCATGCCCTTGACGATCGTCGCCGGATCGCCGGAGAGCAGCCCGATCCGGACGAGCCCCTCGGTTTGCACCAGCGCCGCCTTCTTCTCGATGTCCTCGTGCGTCGCGCCCGGCCTGACGAGCGCCATCGCCTGCGTCTGCGCGTCGAGGACGATGTCGTAAATCGCCCGCTGCTCGGCGGAGAAGCGGCCGTTGACCGGGTAGGTGCGCGTGATGTCCGTCGCGTACATCCCGTACTCGGCCCCGGAATCGTTCAGGAGAACCTCGCCATCCTTCATCTGGCGGCTGCTCTGGTCGTAGTGGAGAATGCACGAGTTGGGGCCCGAGCCGACGATCGAGGGATACGCCATGCGCGATGCCCCGCTGCCGTAGCAGAAGCCGTCGAGGGCGGCCTGCACCTCGAACTCCCACTTGTCCGGCGCCGCCGCCTGCATCGCGCGCACGTGGCCCTGCGCCGACATCTGCGCCGTACGCCGCAGGAACTTCAGGTCCTCCTCGTCCTTGACGACGCGCATCTCGTGGATCATGCCCCGCGCATCCACGATCGCCGACGGGCCCGCGTCGTGGGACCGCAGGTCCTTGTACAAGGCCTGGAACTTCGTCGCCCACTCCTCGTCGTGGCCGTCGGAGAGATAGAGCCGCTCGACGCCGACGAGATAGCCGCTGGGCTTGAAGGTGGTCTTGTCGAAATCGCTCAACTTTTCGTTAAAGTCCTTCAGGGCAAAGGCCGCGTCCGCTCCGTAGGCGGCCGGCGCCTCGTCAGGTCCGACCCGCACGCCGGCCCACGCCTCGCGGCGCAGGTCGCGGGGCCGGACGAAAACCACGTACCGCTTTCCGTCCGAGGCGTCCGGCCGCAGGACCGCGGTCACGTCGTCGGCCGTGATGCCCGTGAGGTAGTAGAAGTCCGAGTCCTGGCGGTAGATGTACTCGACGTCGTTCGACATCGTCCGCATCGGAGCGGAGCGCAGGATCGCAACGGACTTCGGCGGCAGCTGCGCCATGAACCTCTCCCGTCGCGCCTGGAATGCCGCCGGGTCGGGAGTCAGGGGCGGGTCGTGGAGGGCGAGCAGCGGGGCCGCCGATAGCAGGAGGACAGCCAGCAGTGATTTCGGATTTCGAATTTCGGAATTCAGATTTGAGAACATGCGGCCTCCGTGTGTCAACGCTTCGATATGAAGGACCACGGGGCGGGCGCGGCGGCAGGCCGCACGCCCTGGGGCCGGATGACCGCGGCGATGCGCTCACGGTGCGTCTTCAGGAGCCGCCGCACGGGCACGCCCGAGGCCGCTTCCTCGAGGATGTCCGCGCCCGATTCGTCCACCTTGGCGAGGAACGCCTCCCAGACGGCCTCGCCGACGGGCATGCCTCGGAAGACGACGTTGGGAATCCGCTCGAGCTCGCGCTGGACGAGCGCGAGCTTTTCCTTGAGATCGTCCTCGTCGCACAGCCCCTCGTCCTCGTACGGCGTGTGGGGCTTCGGGATGAAGGCGTTCAGGGAGGGCACGATCTCGGCGACGCGGCCGAGGCGCCGGCCCTCGTCCACGGCGATCTCGTGGAGCCGCCCGACCAGGCGCGCGATGTCGCGGACGTCTTCGTCGGTCTCCGACGGCAGGCCGACCTGGAGGTAGAGCTTCAGCCGCGTGAAGCCGCGCGCAAAGACGAGCCGCGCCTTCTCGAGGAGCATCTCGTCGGAGACCTTCTTGTTGATGAAGCGCCGCAGCCGCTCGTTGCCGGCTTCCGGGGCGATCGCGAGCGCCCTCTCTCCCTGGCGCGCGAGGACCTCGAGGATGCGGTCCTCGATCGCGTCGATCTTGATGGAAGAAAGCGCGATGTGGTACCCGAGCTCGGCCAGGCCCTCGAGGATCGCCCCGATCTCGGGGTGATCGCAGACGGCCGTGGCGATCAGCCCCGTGCGCTGCGTGAGGGCGCGGGCCTCGCGCGCGATCTTGAGGATCGAGGCGGCCGGGTACTGCTTGACCGGCGCCATGGCGTACGCAGCCCAGCAGAAGCGGCACATTTCCGTGCAACCCCGCGAGATCTCTATCAGCAGCTTGTCGGCCAGCTCCGTGCGCGGCGTCAAGATCGTCGTGTGCGGCACCTCGAAGTCCGGCGCGATCTCTTTGCGCGACATCGGCTGCTGGATGACGACCTTCGCGTTCTCCGCCGCCTCGGCGCGGGGACCGTGCACCGCCGGAACGAAGAGGCCGGGCACCGCCGCCGCGGCGGCGAGGAACTCTTCGCGGTCGAGGCCCGACATGAGCAGCTCGGCGATCCGAGGAACCAGCCGCTCGCCGTCGCCGAGGGCGAAGATGTCCACGAAGGGCGATAGGGCCGCCGGGTTCATCCGCGCAATGTCGCCGCCGACGAGCAGCAGCGGGTGGCTCTCGTCGCGTTGCTCGCGCCGCGCCGGAATGCGCGCCACCCCGAGCGTGCGCAGGATGTTGACAATGTCCATCTCCCACGACAGCGACCATGCGAGCAGGCCGAAATCCGACAGCGGGGCCCCGGTCTCGAACGTGACCGCGGGCTCCCCCTCCTCGAAGAAGAAGCGCTCGCATGAAAGATCCGGGACGCGGTTGAAGAGCCGGTACACCCACTGGAACCCGAGGTTCGACATGCCAACTTCGTAGGAGTTAGGGAAGCCGAGGGCCAGGCGATAGGCGCCGAAGCGGTTCGGCTCCTCGGTGAACCGCTCGAGCGCGGCGCGCTCCCTGTACTTTGCTGTGACGGGCATGGCGGAACCCCCGATTATATGGGCAGGCGCCCCGACACCGGCGGCGCCGGGGAGCTGCCCGCACCGCGAAAA
>JANMPW010000628.1:0-14948 GCA_031370065.1 Acidobacteriota bacterium | reverse complement strand
TCAGTTCGCGATGCTCACGCCGTGGAGCGGGGTCGCCGTGGCGCTGTGGTTTCTCGGCATGGGGCTCTGGGTGCTTCTGACCTCGGTGTTCTTTACGGTCGCGACCGTTCGCGAGCCCAAGCCGCCGCTCGAAAAGGGGATCAACGGCGCCTGGCTGCTCGTCGTCGTCTCGACCGAGTCGATCTCGGTGCTCGGCAGCCTGGTCGCGCCGACGTTCCAAGTTCGCGATCTTGCGTTTTTTCTGGCTCTCTGCGCCTACCTTGTCGGCGCGATGCTGTACATCCTCTTCATCGCGCTCATCCTGTATCGGTGGATGTTCTTCCCCTGGACCCCCGATACCCTGACGCCCAGCTACTGGATCAACATGGGCGCCCTGGCGATCACCACGCTCGCGGGATCGCGACTGATTCTTTCGCAGGGCGAGTGGTCGTTCCTCACGGAGATCGGTCCATTCCTGAAGGGCTTCACGCTTTTCTTCTGGGCGGCCGCGACATGGTGGATTCCCTTGCTCGTGATCGCCGGGATCTGGAAGCACGGCGTGGAGCGTGTGCCACTCGCATACGATCCCCAGTACTGGTCGCTCGTGTTTCCGCTCGGCATGTTCACGGCCTCCACGTTCATGCTCGCCCGGGCAACGGGATTGGATTTCCTGTACCTGGTTCCGCGACTGTTTGTGTGGATCTCGCTGGCCGCATGGACGATCACCTTCATCGGAATGGTGCGCGAACTGGGGCGATCCATCGGGGCGAATCGCCGAGGCGCTCTCGCGGCCGGCTAGGCTCCTCGTCCATTTCTTTCTCATCAGCCTTCTCACGGGCCCCATCATCGCGTTCGAGTCGGCGCAGCCGCTCGAGATGTTCGGCGCCCAGATGTTCATCGCGAACATGATCGGGCTCGTCATGGTCCGGGAGTTCTCGCCGATCTTCACCGCGATCATCCTCGCCGGCCGCGCGGGCGCCGCTTTCGCCGCCGAGATCGGCACCATGGAGGTCAACGAGGAGATGGATGAGCGCACGGCCAAAGGCGGTCGCTGGCGGCTGGAACGCGGACCTCGCCGAGATCATGAAGGAATTCCTCTCCGACCTGAAACCGGTTCTCCCGCCGCGCCGCTCGACAGGCTAGACTCCCGTCCGCTCATGGTCGAGACCGCAGAGATTTCGGCGCGGGAGGACCTGCTTTGCGAGGAGGTATCCCTGTCTTTCCCCCCGAAAAGCGCGCCGGCCGTGACGTGCGCGCCTACGACACGCTGGCGGCGAAGATGCACGCGGTCCTCGCAGGGGTTCGGGGAGTTCCTGGCCGTGCAGGAAGAGCTGCTCCTGCGCGTCCTCGAGATTGTGGAGGCGGCCGGGACGTCGGTGGGGTTTCCGTCGCAGACCGTCTACCCGAGTTCCAACGGCGTTCCGGATGCCCGGAAGAACGGCGAACCGACCGCGTGAGGCGAGCCGTCCGAGTTCTGGCGGGAGCGCTCGCGGCGCTTCTCGGGGCGGGCGGGATCGCGCGTGCCGCGACGTTCCAGGCCTTCACGCCCGCGGCGCGGGGCAACGGTTTCGCAGAGTCGTTCGACCGTGCGCTCGAGACCGAGCGTCTTCCGGCCATTGCGATCGACGAGCCGATGGCCTCGGCGCAGGAAGGCGCGGTGCAGGCGCCGCCGGAGTTGAAGGGCCCGCACACGTTTTGGATCGGCGTCATTTCCGGTGTGACCGTCGTGGGATCGGCGTACAACTCGTTTGGCGACGGGGCCAGCCAAAAGTGGCACTTCACGAACGAGGGCTGGTTCGGCCGCAATACCTATGTCGGGGGCGGCGACAAGGCGTCCCACTTCGTCTCGTACTACATCGTCGGAAAGCTCCTGACGGGCGTGAATGAGGAGCTCGGTATGCCGAGAGACAACGCGGCCCTGATCGGGACCGGAGTCTCCGCGCTGGCGGGGCTCGTCACGGAGATCGGGGACGGGCGGGGAAGATACGGATTCTCGTACGAGGACTTCGTCTTGGACGCGCTCGGCGCCGCCACGTCGCTCGCCATTACGCGCTACGGGCTGGACGACCTCATCGGGTTCCGCGCCGGCCTCGTTTCCAGGCCGGAGGTCGTCTGCTGCCCCTTCGGCGGCACGGGCAAGGACTACACGCAGGAGATCTACTCGGGCGACCTCAAGATCGCCGGGCTCGGAGCGCGCGCGAAGTTCAATCCCGGGCCCGCGCGCTACCTGCTCGTCACGGTGACGTATTCTGCCAAGGGCTATCCGTACTCGGACCCCTTCGTGCGCGAGCGCCAGGTCGGCTTCGAGGTCGGCCTGAACTTCGGCGAGATCCTGCGTGCGATCGGCGTGCCGCCGGAAGAGTGGTGGGGCAAGATCCTCTACTTCGGTTTCGACGTGATCCGCCTTCCTTACACGCAGATCGGCATGTACTACGACCTGAACAACGGCAAGTGGCGCGGCCCCGGCATCGGCGACAGTTTCCCGGGCGGCGGCCGTTGACGGCAGAGCGAGGGCGGCCATGAGCACGAACGGGAGGTCGTTTCGGCGCACGCTGCGCGTCGTCTACCCGCTGAAGGAGGGCCGGATCGTCCTCCGGACCGAGCAGGACTGGAAGAAGGACATCGAGGCGGACGAAGCGCCCGACGGCGGCCACACGTTCACGTTCACGGTCGAATCCGAAAAGCCGTTCCTGTACTTCAAGCCCATCCTGCGCGTGGGGGACGACCTGTACTGGACGCCCGGGGCCAACCGGCTGGTCCTGATGACCGAGCCCGACATGCGGCCCGTGTATCCGCACTTTCGCTCGGCGGGCGGCGGCCGCTTTGCGCCGCCCACCGAATTCGACTCGACGCGCCTCGGCCGGCGTCACCGGATCCGCGTGTACTTGCCGCCCGGCTACAGCGAGAACACGCTGAAGCGGTACGCCGTGCTCTACATGCAGGACGGGCAGAACCTGTTCTTTCCCGACGAGGCCTTCCTCGGCAACGACTGGCACGTGGACGAAACGGTCGGCGTGCTCGACACCATGAGCGTGGTCGACGATTTCATCGTCGTGGGCGTCTACTCCAAGGACCGTTTCGCCGAGTACACGAAACCGGGTTACGAGGCCTACGGGAGCTCGCTCGTCGGCGAGGTGAAACCCCGCATCGATCAGGACTTCCGCACGCTTCCGGGCCCGCTCCACACGGGCCTGGTCGGGTCTTCGCTCGGCGGTGTCGTGTCGTTTTACCTCGCGTGGGAGTGGCCGGACGTGTTCGGCCGCGCCGGATGCCTCTCGAGCACGTTCGGGTACCGCGACGACCTGCTCGAGCGCGTGCAGTCCGAGGAAAAGCGCGACGTCTCGTTCTACCTCGACAGCGGATGGCCCGAGGACAACTACGAAGTGACGGTCTCGATGGCGATGGCGCTCGTTTCGCGGGGATGGGTGTTCGGGCGCGACCTGATGCACTTCGCTTTCCCGCTGGCCGAGCACGACGAAAAGGCGTGGGGGCTCCGGCTGCACCTGCCGCTCCAACTCTTCAGCGGCATCGTCCGCCACGCCTCGCAGGTCCTCCACCGGGAGCCCGGGGCCGGCACCTAGAGCGGCGCGCTGCCTAGCCGAGCTCGTCGAGGAGCTTTGCGACCAGGCCGGTCCAGCCGGTCTGGTGGCTCGCCCCGAGGCCGGCGCCGGTGTCGCCGTGGAAGTACTCGTGGAAGAGGACGAGATCTTTCCAGTGCGGATCGTTCTGAAAAGCCTCGTAGTTTCCAAAGACGGGGCGACGTCCGGCGGTGTCCGGCAGGAAGATCCGCGAGAGTCGGCGCGCGAGCTCGCGAGAGACTTCGTGCAGGGTCATCATCTGCCCCGAGCCCGTGGGGCACTCCACCTTGAAGGCGTCGCCGAAGTACATGTGGTAGCGCTTGAGCGACTCGAGGATCAAATAGTTGATCGGAAACCAGACGGGACCGCGCCAGTTGGAGTTGCCTCCGAAGAGGTGCGTGCGCGACTCGCCGGGCTCGTAGTCGAGCCGGAAATCCATGCCGCGGGCGGTGATTTCATAGGGGTGCTCGCGGTGATAGCGCGAGACCGAGCGGATGCCGTAGGGCGAGAGGAACTCCGACTCGTCGAGCATGTACTTCAGGATGCGCGTGAGCTGCTCGGGCCGGACGACCGACATGAGGAGCCGCTCCTTGTGCCCGCGCTGCGTCATAGAGGCGCAGGCTTGCGTCAGGTCCTGCCGGTGCTCGAAGAACCACTCCATGCGCCGCTTGAAGCTGGGGAATCGGTGGATGAGCTCCGAGTCGCTGGTGACGACGGCGGTCAGCGGCAAGAGGCCCACGAGCGAACGGACCCGGATGGGGAACTGCCGGCCGTCCGGATGGCGGATCTCGTCGTAGAAGAAGCCGTCCGCCTCGTCCCACAGGCCCAGTTCCCGGTCGTCGGGGCGCTGGACCGCGTGGGCGATGTAGACGAAGTGCTCCCAGAACTTGCTCGCGACATCCTCGTAGACAGGATCCTCTGCGGCGAGCTCGAGCGCCATGCCGAGCAGGTTCAAGCAGTACATCGCCATCCAGCTCGTGCCGTCGGCCTGCCCGAGAATCCAGCCCTCCGGCAGCGTCGTATTGCGGTCGAAGAGGCCGATGTTGTCGAGCCCGAGGAAGCCCCCCTGGAAGATGTTGTTGCCGAGCGCGTCCTTGCGGTTGACCCACCAGTCGAAGTTCAGGAGAAGCTTGTGGAAGACGCGCTCCAGAAACGCGCGGTCGCCGACGCCCGTCTTCGCCTTCTCGATCTGGAAGACGCGCAGGGCGGCCCAGGCGTGCACGGGAGGGTTCACGTCCGCGAAGTTCCACTCGCAAGCCGGGATCTGCCCGTTCGGGTGCATGTACCACTCGCGCAGCATGAGCACGAGCTGGTCCTTGGCGAACTGCGCGTCCACGAGCGACAGGACGACGCAGTGGAACGCGAGGTCCCACGCGGCGAACCAAGGGAACTCCCAGGTGTCGGGCATCGAGAGGATGTCGGCGTTGAAGACGTGGCGCCAGTCGCTGTTGCGGCCGGTCCGGCGCGCGGCCGGCGGGGGCGGTTGCAGGGGGTCCCCGTCGAGCCAGCGCCGGACGTCGTACTTGTAGAACTGCTTGGACCAGAGCATCCCCGCGAAGGCCTGCCGCATGACGTTCTTTTCTTCCGCGGAAAGGCGCTCGGGGATCACGGCGGCGTAGAACTCGTCTGCCTCGCTGCGGCGAAGCGCCAGGGTGCGGTCGAACTCCTCGCCGAGCGGGTCGCCCTCGGCCCATTCGGCGTCCGTCAGCCGCAGGCGCACGCGCACGCTGCCGCCCGCCGGGATCGTCACGCGGTGGCGCGCCGCGGCTTTGGTGCCCCGGCGGGCCGGGTTGACCGCGGCCGCGTTTCCACCCACCACGTGCTCGTGGAACGCGTCCTTGACGTGGGTCGACGCGTTGGGAGCGCCGAAGACCCGCTCGGCGTTGGTCTCGTTCTCGGTGAAAAGCAGCTCCGCGCCCGGCGACGCGTGGAGGTAGCGCCGCCCCAGGTAGGACTCGTCGAGCACCACGACGGGCCGCCCGTCCTTGCGGGCGGCGGCAGCCGCGAGGGGGCGCTTGCGGGACGGCCTCCACGACCACGTGTTGCGAAACCAGACGGTCGGAAGCAGGTCGAGCGCGGCCGCATCCGGGCCGCGGTTCTCGACGGTGATGGCGATGAGAACGTCGTCCGGGGCCGCCTTCGCGTACTCGACGAACACGTCGAAGTAGCGGCTCTCGCCGAAAATGCCCGTGTCGAGCAGCTCGTACTCCGGCTCCTCGATCGTCCGGCGCCGGTTCTCCTCGATGAGCTGCCGGTAGGGGTACTCCGCCTGCGGGTACTTGTACAGGTACTTCATGTACGAGTGGGTCGGCGTCGAGTCGAGGTAAAACCAGTACTCCTTGACGTCCTCGCCGTGGTTGCCCTCGGAATTCGTCAGGCCGAAGGGGCGCTCCTTCAAGATCGGGTCCTTGCCGTTCCAGAGCGCGAGCGCGAAGCAGAGGAGCTGATGGCGATCCGAGATGCCGCCGAGGCCGTCCTCGTTCCAACGGTAGGCGCGGGAGCGGGCGTGGTCGTGGGGGAAGTCGTCCCAGGCCGCCCCGTTCGGGCTGTAGTCCTCGCGGACCGTTCCCCAGGCCCGGTCGGCCAGGTACGGCCCCCAGCGGTTCCAATGCGCGGCGCGGCGGTTGTTCTCGTCGAGCCGCCGGCCTTCGGCCGTGTCCGCCGGCTTTGGCTTCACGGCTCCTTCGCGGGGTTGTGCCAGCCCTCGATGCCGGCCGTGAGGCGGTCCGCCTCGGCCGGTCCCCAGGTCCCCGGGGCGTACGGATGCACGGGCGTGGCATTGTCGAGGATGTCGTTGACGACAGCCCACGCCGCTTCGACCGCGTCTTCACGCACGAAGAGCGTCGGGTCGCCCTTCATGGCATCGGTCAGCAGTCGGTCGTAGGCGTCCACCTCGTCCTTGCCGGCATCGCGGACGGCCATGAGCTCGGTGGGTATGGAGCCGACCTCCGTTCCGGGTTTCTTGACGCGTGCGCCGATCGAGATCGAGATCTTCGGGCCCAGGCGGAACCGGAAGTAGTTGCTTTCCTCGGGGGAGAGCCGCGAGAGTGGCGGCCGCTTGAGATCCACGATCACCTCGGTCGCCGTCAGGGGAAGGGACTTTCCCGACCGGATGACGAACGGCACGCCGGCCCACCGCCAGGAGTCGACCATCAGTCGCACGGCGGCAAAGGTTTCGGTCTGCGAACCGGGCTTCACGCCGGGCTCCTGGAGGTATCCGTCGCACTGGCCGCGCACGACGTCGCCCGCCTTGAGGGGCTCAATCGTGCGGAAGACCTTGACCTGCTCGTCGCGGATGCGGTCCGCGTCGATGGAGATGGGCGGCTCCATGGCGAGGTAGCCGACCACCTGGAGCAAGTGGTTCTGGATGACGTCGCGGATCGTGCCGGTCTCGTCGTAGAACTTGCCGCGCCCCTGCACGCCAAATTCTTCGGCCATCGTGATCTGCACGCAGTCCACGTAGTTGCGGTTCCAGATCGGCTCGAGGAAGGTGTTGGCGAAGCGGAAGTACAGGAGGTTCTCGACGGCCTCCTTGCCGAGGTAGTGGTCGATCCGGAAGACCGACGACTCCGGAAAGACGGAGTGGAGGGTCTGATTCAGGACCATCGCGGTCGAGGAGTTGTGCCCGAAGGGCTTTTCGATGACGACCCGCGCGCCGTCGGCGCAGCCGGACTTGCCGAGCTGCTCGACAACGGTGCCGAAGAGGCTCGGCGGGATCGCGAGGTAGTGGGTCGGGTGCTGCGCCTTGCCGAGCGCCTTGCGGAGCTTCGCGAAGGTGGCCGGATCTCCGTAGTCGCCGTCGATATACTGGAGGAGCGTGGCGAGCTTCCCGAAAGCCGCCTCGTCCACGCCGCCGCCGTATTCCTTGACGCTCGCACGCGCCCGGTCCCGGAACTGCTCGATCGTCCAGCCGGACTTGGCGACGCCGATGACCGGCGCCGACAGGAAGCCGCGCTTCACCATGCCCTGGAGGGAGGGAAAGATCTTCTTGTAAGCGAGGTCGCCCGTGGCGCCGAAGAAGACGAGGGCATCGGCAGCGGCGGGCTTGCCGCCCGCCTCAGCGGACGCCATAGCAATTCTCCTTGCCGTTCCAGAGCGCAAGGCCGCCGAGGAGGCCTTCGACGTTCGACACGGCCTTGACGCGGGCGGGCAGCTCGAAGTCGATCTTCGCCGCGTTGCCGCCCCCGATGTAGAGGCGGTCGTAGTTGAAGAGCTCCGCGAGCGACGCGATGGCCTTGCGGAGCCGCCGGTTCCACTTCTTCTTGCCGGCCTTCTTCAGGGCCTTCATCCCGAGCTCGTCCTCGTAGGTTTTCTTGTTCCAGCCCGCGTGGTGGCCGAGCTGGACGTTCGGCACGAGCCGGCCGTCCACGAAGAGCGCCGAGCCGAAGCCCGTGCCGAGCGTGATGACGAGCTCGACACCCTCGCCCTTCACGGCGCCGAGTCCCTGGACGTCGGCGTCGTTGGCCGCGCGGACGGGCCGGCCGAGCTCCTTCGTCAGCGTCCGGTCGATGTTCACGCCGATCCAATCGGGGTGCAGGTTGAAGGCCGTCTCGACGACTCCCTTGCGCACGACCCCCGGGAAGCCGACGGAGACCCGGTCGAAATCGCCCGGTTGCTTCGCGAGCGCGACGATCGCCCGGATGAGGGCCCGCGGTGTCGCGGGCCGCGGAGTGTCCACGCGCAGGCGCTCCGTCAGAGGTTTCCCATCGGTGCCCACGACGAGGGTCTTGATGCCGGTGCCGCCGATGTCGATGCAGAGGGTCCGCGGTTGGCTGGACACGCTCACTCTCCCGCCTTTTTCTCGAGGTGCCCGCCAAATTCGTAGCGCATGGCCGACATCAGCTTGTCCGCGAAGTCGGCTTCTCCCCGCGACGCGAACCGCTCGTAGAGAGCCGAGGTCAGCGTCTCGGCGGGAACGCCTTCGTCGATGGCCGCCATGATCGTCCAGCGCCCTTCGCCCGAGTCCGAGACGCGGCCCGAGAAGTTCGAAAGCTCCGGCGACTTCAGCAAAGCAATGGCGGTCAGATCCAGCAGCCACGAGGCGATCACGCTTCCGCGCCGCCAGACTTCGGCGACGTCGGGCAGATTCAGGTCGTACTGGTAGTGCTCGGGGTTGCGCAGCGGCGTCGTCTCGGCGTCCAACGTGCGGCCAGTCTTGCCGACGTTGGCGTGCTTGAGGATGTTCAGCCCTACGGCGTACGCTGCCAAGAACCCGTACTCGAAGCCGTTGTGGACCATCTTAACGAAGTGCCCGGAGCCGGACGGCCCACAGTGCAAGTACCCGTCTTCCGCGGTCCCGCCGATCTTCTCCCGGCCCGGAGTCCGGGGGATCTCGTTGCCGCGTCCGGGCGCGATCGTCTTGAAGATCGGGTCGAGACGCTGCACGGCCTCCTTGTCGCCCCCGATCATCATGCAGTAGCCGCGCTCGAGACCCCAAACGCCGCCGCTGGTGCCGACGTCCACGTAGTGGATCCCCTTCGCGCGCAGGTCGTTCTGCCGGCGGATATCGTCGATGTAGTAGGAATTGCCGCCGTCGATGATGGTGTCGTCCTTCTGCATCTTCGGTGCGAGATTGGCCAGCGTGCCGTCCACCGCGGCGGCCGGGACCATGAGCCACGCGGCGCGCGGCGGCTCGAGCTTCGCGACGAAGTCCTCGAGCGAGGAAGCGCCGACCGCGCTCTCGCTGGCGAGTTGCTGGACGGCCTCCGCGCTGCGGTCGTACACGACGCACGTGTGGCCGTTCTTCATCAGGCGGCGCACCATGTTGGCGCCCATACGCCCGAGACCGATCATTCCGAGCTGCATCGCTGTCTCCTTTTCGAGGACCTGCGGTCGGGGCGGGAATTCTGTCACGCGGCGGCGCCCGGAAAAAAAACGTACGAGACCAGATCCCGATCGGCACGATGATCATCGACCTCGTGGACGTCCGGATGAAGCAGATTGTTGGCGCGGCCGGGCCAACGGCATAAACGGACTGTCTTCATCCGTCCCTACTCATCCGTTTCTTGCCCCTCGCAAGTTGTTGTGCTGTGGCCGCCGCCTCCGCGACGGCGAAGACGGGTCCGCGGCGGCACACCCGGCGGGAATCCCGCGAAGAGCTGCTGGAGGACCGGAATCAGCTTCTCTTCGCGCTGCTGGTTGTTCTTGTCCGGCTGGATCGTGTCGGGCGGCCAAGCGCAGCCCGACCGCCGGCTCGTGGGCCCGGGGGCTGTGGCGAGGCCCAGGGTTGACAAGACTATTAACTTGGTCAACTATATAGTCATGAAAAAGGTCAACGTCCACGAAGCCAAGGCCGGCCTCTCGAGGCTGCTCGGTCTGGTCGAGAAGGGGGAGACGGTCCTGATCTGCAAGCGAAACGTGCCCGCCGCGGAGTTGCGGCCCATCGCCCGCCCCCGCCGCGCACGCCGTCCCGTCGGCCTCGCGAAGGGATTCCGATTCCCGCCGGCCTTCTTCGAGCCCCTCCCCGCCGAGGTGCTCGATGGTTTCGATGGACGGTAGGCCCTGCGCCTCCTTCTCGACACGTGCAGTTTTCTCTGGATCGCCGGCGGCGCTCCCGAGCTCTCGGCGCGCGCACGGGAGGCCTTCCAGGATCCGGCCAATGAAGTCTTCCTGAGCGCCGCCTCGGCATGGGAGATCGCCATCAAGCACAGGATGGGAAGGCTGCCGCTTCCCCAGCCGCCCGAGACGTTCGTGCCTGGGAACCGAGAGGCGCACGGGATCGAGCCGCTCGGCCTCGAGGAGTCCGCGGCCCTGCGGGTTGCCCGGCTTCCCGATCTGCACCGGGACCCGTTCGACAGGATTCTCGTTGCGCAGGCGATCGAGGAGAGCCTCGTTCTGCTGACGCCCGACGAAGCGATCCGGCAGTACGCCGTGCGAACCCTCTGGTAGGGTCCCCAGGGGAGGGACGCTCCACCGCCGGCGCGCGCCTGCTCCGCCAGGCCCCGAGATCTGGCGGCTGCCGCCGCCCCAGTTGCCGCTATTGCGCGCGGCGCCGCCGTTGGGCCGGAAGCTGTTGTAGCGCTGTTCTCCCGTCGTGCGCGCCGAGCTTTCGCGCGAGAGCTGCTGAGTTTTGGCATGGTCGTTGACGTTCGACCAGCAGAAAGGTTGCCCAACGGCTCTCCTGCGCTTCGCGTCCCGGTTATAGACTCCGTTTCCGCCGGCTACCCAAGGAGCAAGGCATGAGCGTCAGTCCTCTCGCGGGAAAACCCGCGGACCCGTCGATCCTGATCGACGTCGCGAGGCTGGTGACGGCCTACTACACCGGAAAGCCGGACCCGTCGGTGCCCGCGCAACGGGTTGCGTTCGGAACCTCCGGGCACCGCGGCTCGTCGCTCGACAATGCGTTCAACGAGGTGCACATCCTCGCGATCACCCAGGCGATCTGCGACTACCGCGGAAAGCAGGGGATCGACGGGCCGCTCTTCATCGGCATCGACACGCACGCGCTCTCGGAGCCGGCGTTCGCGAGCTCGCTCGAAGTGCTGGCGGGCAACGCGGTTTCCGTGAGGGTGGACGCGGCCGGAGGGTACACGCCGACGCCGGTGATCTCCCATGCGATCCTGACGTACAACCGGGGCCGACGCGATGGCCTCGCCGACGGGATCGTCGTCACTCCGTCCCACAATCCTCCCCGCTACGGCGGGATCAAGTACAACCCGGTGAACGGCGGGCCCGCGGACACCGACGTCACGACGTGGGTCGAGGACCGGGCCAATGCCTTCGTGGCCGACGGCCTGAAAGGCGTCCGGCGCATGCCCTTCGAGCGCGCCCGCAAGGCGTCCACGACGCGGCCCCACGACTACCTCGGCGCCTACGTGAGCGACCTCGGCGCGGTGGTGGACCTCGACATCGTTCGGGAAAGCCGGGTCCATCTCGGCGTGGATCCGCTCGGCGGCGCCAGCGTCGCCTATTGGGACGCCATCGCCGAACGCTACAAGCTGAACCTCGAGGTCGTCAATCACGCCGTCGACGCCACCTTCCGATTCATGACCGTGGACTGGGATGGCAGATCCGCATGGACCCGTCGTCGCCGTATGCCATGGCGCGGATGGTCGATCTCAAAGACCGTTTCGACGTTGCCTTCGCGTGCGACACGGACGCCGACCGGCACGGCATCGTGAGCCACAGCCAGGGCCTGCTCGAGCCGAACCACTACCTCTCGGCCGCGATCGCCTATCTCTTCGCCAACCGCCCGTCCTGGCCGGCCTCGGCGGCGGTGGGTAAGACCGTCGTCTCGAGCAGCATGATCGACCGCGTGGCGGCCCGGCTCAAACGCCGGCTGATCGAGGTCCCCGTCGGCTTCAAGTGGTTCGTCGATGGGCTCGCCAATGGCTCCATCGGCTTTTGCGGCGAGGAGAGCTCGGGCGCGACGTTCCTGCGGCGCGACGGCTCGGTCTGGACGACGGACAAAGATGGGCTGGTCCCCGACCTGCTCGCGGCGGAGATGACCGCGCGGACCGGCAAGGACCCCGGAGAGCTCTTCCAGTTGCTGACGGCCGAGTTCGGCACCCCCTACTCCACGAGGGTCGATGCCGCGGCCACCCCGCAGCAGAAGGACCGGCTGAGGAAGCTCTCGCCGGAGTCGGTCGCGGCGTCGATGCTGGCCGGCGATCCGATCACCGCGAAGCTGACGAACGCCCCCGGCAACAACGCTCCGATCGGCGGGCTGAAGGTCGTGGCGCCGAACGGCTGGTTCGCGGCGCGGCCCTCGGGGACGGAGAACATTTACAAGATCTACGCCGAAAGTTTCCGCGACCGCCCGCACCTTGATGCCATCGTCGCCGAGGCGCAGGAGATCGTGAACAAGGCCCTGGCCGGGCCCGGAACCGGCCTATGATCCCGCGGTCAACCTTTGCCGGAGGGGAAGTTTTATGAAGGCAACCCAGCAGCTGCACGATCTCGGCCAGAGCCTGTGGCTCGACAACATCACCCGGGACCTGCTCGACCATGGCACGCTCGGGAAGTACATCGACGAGCTGTCGGTGACAGGCCTGACCTCGAACCCGACGATCTTCGATCACGCGATCAAGAACAGCACGGCCTACGACGGCGCGATCCGCGAGAAGCTCGCGAAGGGCAGATCGGGCGAGGCGCTCTTCTTCGAGCTCGCGCTCGAGGATCTGACGCGGGCGGCGGACCTGTTCCGCCCGGTCCACGATCGGACCGACGGCGTGGACGGCTGGGTGTCCCTGGAGGTCTCGCCGCTACTCGCCTACGACACGAAGAGCACCCTCGCGGCCGCAAAAGATCTCTCCGCACGGGCAGCGCGGCCCAATCTCTTCATCAAGATTCCCGGCACGAAGGAGGGCCTGCCGGCCATCGAGGAGTCGATTTTCGCCGGCGTGCCGATCAACGTGACGCTGCTCTTCTCGCGCGAGCAGTACGTGGCGGCCGCCGAGGCGTTTCTGCGCGGCGTCGAGCGCCGCATCGACGCGGGACTGAACCCCAATGTCGGTTCGGTCGCCTCGGTCTTCATCAGCCGCTGGGACGTTGCGATTGAGGGAAAGGTTTCCGAGGCCCTGAAGAACCGGCTCGGCATCGCCATCGCCATGCGCGCCTACGCGGCCTACCGCGAGTTGCTCGCCTCGCCACGCTGGCAGCGCGCGTACAACGCGGGCGCGCGACCGCAGCGCCTGCTCTGGGCGAGCACGGGGACCAAGGACCCGAAGGCCCCCGACGTCCTCTACGTCAAGGGCCTGGCCGCGCCGTTCACCGTCAACACCATGCCCGAGGCAACGCTCAAGGCCCTCGGCGATCACGGCGAGATCGGCGGGCTCATGCCCGCGGACGGCGGCGACTGCGAGAGCCTCCTTTCGCAGTTCGCGAAGGCCGGCGTCGACGTGGACGCCCTGGCCGCGAAGCTGCAGGAGGACGGGGCGAAGTCCTTCGTCGCCTCCTGGAACGAGCTGCTCGGCGTCATTGCCTCCAAGAGCGCCGCGCTCGCGAAGGCGTGACCATGGCGACCGGAGTTTCGCCCCTCGCGGCGCGCCCGGCCTGGAAGGCGCTCGAGGCGCATCACCAGAAGGTCCGGGACCTTCGCCTGCGGCAGCTCTTCGCGGACGACCCGGGGCGCGGTGAGCGCATGACGCTCGAGGCCGCCGGCCTCTTTCTCGACTATTCGAAAAACCGCGTTACGGACGAGACGCTGAGGCTGCTCCTGCAGCTCGCGGAGGAGTCGGGCCTGCGCGGGCGGATCGACGCGATGTTCCGGGGCGACAAGATCAACATCACCGAGGACCGCGCCGTCCTCCACGTGGCCCTGCGCGCGCCGAAGGAATCCTCGATCGTCGTGGACTCCAAGAACGTGGTGCTCGACGTCCACGCCGTGCTCGACCGGATGGCGGACTTCTCGAACCGCGTGCGCAGCGGGGCCTGGGTCGGGCACACCGGCAAGCGCATCCGCAACGTCGTGAACGTCGGCATCGGCGGCTCCGACCTCGGCCCCGCCATGGCCTACGAGGCGCTGCGCCACTACAGCGAGCGCGCGATGACGTTCCGGTTCGTCTCCAACGTGGACGGCACGGACTTCGCGGAGGCGACGCGCGACCTCGATCCCGCGGAGACCCTGTTCGTCATTTCGTCGAAGACCTTCGTGACGCTCGAGACGATGACCAACGCGCACACCGCGCGCGATTGGGCCCTGAAGGGGCTCGGCGACGACCCGAAGGCCGTGGCGAAGCACTTCGTGGCGGTCTCGACGAACGCCGAGAAGGTATCCGAGTTCGGCATCGATACGGCCAATATGTTCGGCTTCTGGGACTGGGTCGGCGGGCGGTACTCGATGGACTCGGCGATCGGCCTCTCGACGATGCTCGCCGTCGGACCGGACAACTTCCGCGCGATGCTCGACGGCTTTCACCAGATGGACGAGCACTTCCGCACGGCGCCCTTCGAGAACAACCTGCCGGTGCTGATGGGCCTGCTCGCCGTCTGGTACAACGACTTCTTCGGCGCGCAGACGGTCGCGGTGCTTCCGTACGACCAGTACCTGAAGCGGTTTCCGGCGTACCTGCAGCAGCTGACGATGGAGTCCAACGGGAAGCACGTCACGCTCGAGGGGACGCGCGTCGCCGCCGACACGGGCCCCATCTACTGGGGCGAGCCCGGCACCAACGGCCAGCACTCGTTCTACCAGCTCATCCACCAGGGCACACGCCTGATCCCCTGCGACTTCATTGCGTTCGTCGAGGCCTTGAACCCGTTGGGCCGGCACCACGACATGCTCGTCGCGAATGTGTTCGCGCAGACCGAGGCCCTGGCCTTCGGCAAGACGGCAGAGCAGGTCAAAGCCGAGGGCACGCCGGAGTGGCTCGTTCCGCACCGGGTCTTCGAGGGCAACCGGCCGACGAACACGATCCTGGCCACCAAGCTCACCCCGTCGGTGCTCGGCCA
>JANMPW010000566.1:0-2260 GCA_031370065.1 Acidobacteriota bacterium | reverse complement strand
GGGAGAGGGACAGGGTGAGGGGCGCTTCTAGTCCACCCGGACCTGGACTCTTTCGATCTTCCGCGCCTTGCCCGTCGCCTCGTCCACGTCGATCACGGCCCCGCACAAGCGGATGTCCTTCTTGGCCGTCTCGAACGAGCGCGGGGTCTGGGAAAGGAACTTCTCGATGATGCGGTCCTTGGAGAATCCGATGATGCCCTCGTAAGCCCCCGTCATTCCGGCGTCCGAGAGGTACGCGGTGCCGCCCGGACGGATCGTCTCGTCGGCGGTCTGCACGTGGGTGTGGGTGCCCACGACGGCCGAGACCCGGCCGTCGAGGTACCAGCCGATGGCCGCCTTCTCGGACGTCGCCTCGGCGTGCATGTCGACGAAAATCACCTTCACGTCGCCCGCGCGCGCGAGCTCCTCGTCGGCCACCCGGAATGGCGAGTCGGCGTTGGCCGGCATGAAAACCTGGCCCTGCAGATTCAGCACCCCCACCGGGATGCCCGACGCCGTCTGTTGGACCGTCCAGCCGCGGCCGGGGTTGCCCGGCGGATAGTTGGCGGGCCGCAACAGCCGGTCCGACGCGTTCAGGGTGTCGTAGATCTCTTTCTTGTCCCAGATGTGGTTGCCGGAGGAGAAGACGTCGATCGGCATCTTCGAGAGGTCCTCGAAGAGCTCGACCGTCAGCCCGAAGCCGCCGGCTGCGTTCTCGACGTTCACGATCGTGAAGTCGACCTTGTAGCGGTCGATCACGCCCGTCAGCCCCTCGACGAGCGCGCGGCGGCCCGGCGCGCCCACGATGTCGCCGACGAAGAGGATGTGCATGGTCTAGCGCGCGTACTCGACGGCACGGGTCTCGCGGATCACCGTCACCTTGATCTGCCCCGGATACTGCAGCTCGGCCTCGATCTTCTTGGCGATGTCGCGCGAGAGCCACAGGGCCTCGTCGTCGGTCACGCGGTTGGCCTCGACGACGATGCGCAGCTCGCGCCCCGCCTGGATGGCGAACGCCTTCTGCACGCCCTTGAAGCCATCGGCGATGTGCTCGAGCTTCTCGAGGCGCTTGACGTAGGTCTCGAGGATCTCGCGGCGGGCGCCTGGCCGAGCGGCCGAGAGCGCGTCGGCGCCGTTGACGAGAACCGCCTCGAGCGAGCGCGGCTCGTAGTCTCCGTGGTGGCACTCCATCGCGTGGATGACCTCGCTGGACTCGCCGAACTTCTTCAGGACCTCGCGGCCGAGCTCGAGGTGCGTGCCCTCCATCTCGCGGTCGATTGCCTTGCCGATGTCGTGGAGCAGACCCGCGCGCCGCACGACCTCGACATTCGCGCCGAGCTCCGCGGCCATGTTCATGGACAGCCAGCCGACTTCCTTGGAGTGCTGGAGCACGTTCTGGCCGTAGGAGGTGCGGTACTTGAGACGCCCGAGCATCTTGATGAGCTCCGGATGGAGGTCCGGGATACCGAACTCGAGAGCCGTGGCCTCGCCCTCCTGCCGGATCTTCTCCCAGAGCTCGGAGCGGACCTTCTCGACGACCTCCTCGATGCGCGCCGGGTGGATGCGGCCGTCCGCGATGAGCTTCTCGAGGGCGTGCCGCGCGACCTCGCGCCGTAGCGGCTCGAACGCCGAGATGACGATCGCCTCGGGCGTGTCGTCGATGATGAGGTCCACGCCCGTCGCAGCCTCGAGCGCCCGGATGTTGCGGCCCTCGCGGCCGATGATGCGGCCCTTCAGATCGTCCGAGGGCAGCTCGACGACCGACACCGTCCCCTCGACGACCGTGTCGGAGGCCAGGCGCTGGATCGCCATACCAATGATCCGACGCGCCTTCTGGCTCGCCTGCTCGTTGGCCTCTTCCTCGATGCGGCGGATCAATCCGGCCGACTCGAGGCGGGCCTCGTTTTCGACGGATTTCACGAGATCCCGCTTGGCGTCGACGGCAGTCAGGCCCGCAATCTGCTCGAGCCGCTTGCGCTGCTCTTCGATGACCCTCTGGGCCTCGGCCTGCGCCTCCTCGAGCTTCTTCTGGGCGTCGGCGACGCCCTTCTCCTTGCGGCTGAACTCCTCGTCCCGGCGCTCCTGTTGGGCGAGCTTGCGGTCGAGGTTCTCCTCCTTCTGCTGGACCCGGTTCTCGAGGGTGGCGATCTCCTGCCGCCGGACCTGGACCGTCTTGTCGAACTCGACGCGCGCCGCGAGGACCTTTTCCTTGGCCTCGATGTCGGCCTCGCGGAGCCTGGAGTCGGCCTGCTTGCGGGCCTCGGCCAGCGCCCGTTCGGCC
>JANMPW010000565.1:0-3157 GCA_031370065.1 Acidobacteriota bacterium | reverse complement strand
GCCCCTTGAGGAGCTTGTAGCCTGCGCCAGCGTCGAAGTTGTAGATGTTGTTGATGCCGGAGAACCGATTACGCAGGTAGCCGGCGCCGACGAACACGTCGATGCGGTCCGTGAGGTCCCGGGTTGCCCGCAGCGAGAACGTCTCGGCCTCCGCCTTCGTGACACCGTCGCTCGCGGCGTGCAGGTAGGCGCCCTTCAACGTGAAGAGCCACGGCTTCGGGTTGAAGTTCAACTCGAGTCCACCGCCGATCGAGCTCGTATCGGTGTTGCCGGAGGTCGAGAGGTACGAGAAGTCCACCTTGCCGAACCAGATGGGCGGTGGCGGAGCCGGCGGGGCGGGGCAGGGGCATTCCGGCGTCTGCGCGAAGGCGGCGCCCGTCGAAAACAGCATGGCGGGCAGAATGAACTTCACGGACTTGACCAGGGATTTCATGTGTCCTCCTTCGGGCGAATCCGGACCCTATGATCGGCTCCGGACGGGGCGACGCACACGTCGAGAACTAATTGAGCGCCTTGCGGGCTTGTACGAGCTCCCTGCGCTTGGCCTTGTTCACCCGGGGATACTCGAGGCCGAGCTTTTCGAGCGCCCGGACGAGGATCGCGCCGACAGCCAGGTGCGTGAACCACTTGTTGTCCGCCGGGATGACGTGCCACGGCGCCCACTCGGTGCTCGTCGCCGCGAGCATGTCCTCGTAGACTGTCATGTAGTCGTCCCAGAAGCCGCGCTCTTTCGCGTCGTTGATCGAGAACTTCCAGTTCTTGTCGGGCATGTCGAGGCGCTCGAGAAAGCGCTTCTTCTGCTCCTTCTTGGAGACGTTCAGGAAGAACTTGAGGATCAGGAACCCGTTGCGCGAGAGATAACGCTCGAGCGCGTTGATGTCCTCGTACCGGTCTTCCCAGATCTGCTTCGACAGCAGATTCGGCGGCAGCCTCTGGGCCGCGAGGAACTCGGGGTGCACGCGGACGATGAGGACCTCTTCGTAGTACGAGCGGTTGAAAATACCGATGCGCCCGCGCTCGGGCAGGCTCTTCATCGTGCGCCAGAGGAAATCGTGATCGAGCTCCTCGGCGGAGGGCGCCTTGAAGGAGGAGACCTGCACGCCCTGCGGGTTGACCCCGGACATGACGTGCTTGATCGTGCCGTCCTTGCCCGCCGCGTCCATGGCCTGAAGGACGAGGAGGACGCCCCAGCGGTCCTGGGCGTAGAGCTTGCCCTGCAGGTCGGCGAGGCGTTCGACCCCGTGGCGCAGCAGCTCCTTCGCCTCCTTTCCGTCGAGCGAGACGCCGCCGGTGTCGGCGGGATCGCGGTGGCTCAGGCGAAACTTCTTTCCGGGCTCGACCCGGAGGTTGCGGAGGGTGCGCTCCGTCTTTTTCTCTCCGACTGTTTTCATGGACCGGAATTCTATTCGACGTCAGATCTTGAGAAAGATCCGCCTCCGGTGAAGGGCGCCGAAGACGGCGAGCCAGAAGGCCAGGTAGGCGAGCGCAAACAGCAGCGATCCAAGGCGCGGGTCGGCGAAACGGTCGAAGGCGGTCCGGTAGATTGCCGTCCAGAGCGACCGCGGCTTGGCCTCGGGGCCTTCGACCTTGATGGCGATCAGGGCGATGGCGCCGAGCGTCGAGAGCGTGAAAGCGGCGATCGCGTTGCGGCCGAGCCAGACGAGCGGTTGAGCCCAGCGCTTCCATTCCCGCACGTCCACGGCCCAAACGCAGGCCGCGAGGCTGACGCACGCGAGGCCCGACATCAGCAGAGCATAGGACGACGTCCAGAGGCTCTTGTTGATGGGGAAGACCTGCCCCCAGAGGAGGCCCGCCGTCGTCGCGATCGCGCCGGCTGCGAAGAGTTCGCGGATCTTGCGCATCGGGCGAGCGCTCGTTCGCAAGCGCTCGCCGACCAGGACGCCCAGTAGCGTCGTTGCGATCGCCGGCAGCGTCGAGAGCAGCCCTTCCGGATCCCAGCCGGGCTTGAATGTGTGCGCTCCGAAAACCGCGTGATCGATCCGGGCAGCGAGGTTGCCCTCGGGGTCGAAAGGGCCCGTGCTCATGAGCGCCCAGTATCCGAGGAGCAGCACCATTGCCGACGCGGCGGCGGCGCGCGCCCCTCCGAAGAGAAAGATCGCACCCGCGACGAGAACGCAGACGCCGATGCGCTGGAGGACCCCGGGAAACCGCATGTGTTCCTTGTGGAAGGCGAAGAAGCTCACGAGACCGAGTACCAGCCCGAGCCCGATGATCGTCGCCGCGCGGCCGGCGAGGTGCCGCGCGAGCGTGCCCGCCGCCGATCCGGCCGCGCGGCGTTTGGCGAAGGAGAGGGCCATCGAAACCCCGGCGACGAAGAGGAAGAACGGGAAGATCGTATCGGTGTAGGTCCAGCCGTTCCATTGCGCGTGGAGGAGCTGGGGATAAACGGCGGACCAAGTGCCCGGGTTGTTCACGAGGATCATGCCGGCGATCGTGGCGCCGCGCAGAACGTCGACCGAGTCGAGCCGGTCCGGAAGGGCGTTCGTGATGGGGCCACTCTACCGCCGCCGATCCCCGGGGCTAAACGGGGCGCCCGTGGGGCGTGGTCAATTCGGCCGTCGCGCGGTGACCTTGCGGGGGGCGGGCTTGCTCTCCTCGGCCGCCTTCGCGCCGAACCGTCCCGCGAGGCCGTCCGGTTCGTGCCCGGCCGTCCATGCGTCGTCGACGCGGAGCTTCCGGAGGTCGATCACGGCCACGACGTCCGCGTGCGCGGCCGAGACGAAGGCCCGTCCTCCGTCGGGCGCGATGAGCAGGCCGACGGGCGCGGGACTCGCGCCGAAGCGTTTCTGGAACACGCGGGTCTCGGTCCCCGCGACCGCGTCGCGGCCGATCGGAATCCGCGCGGCCTGGACGCGCGTGGCCGTGTCGAAGATGCCGACGTCGCCCGACCCGGTGAACGTCGCGACCGCGCGACGCCCGTCGGGCGTGATCTTCACGCGGATCGGGAACTCGGAGGCGTTGATCGTGAAGACGGGCGCGAGCGTCTTGACGTCGATCACCGTGATCGTGTTCGCGTCGCGGTTGGCGACCCAGATCTCCCGGCCGTCCGGCGTCGCGTCGATGCCCTCGGCGCCCTTGCCGGTCGGGATGTCCTTGACGACTTTGCCGGAGACGAGGTCGATCACCGTCACCGAGC
>JANMPW010000150.1:0-9027 GCA_031370065.1 Acidobacteriota bacterium | reverse complement strand
CGTGCCGGAAGAAAGACTCATCAGCGATGCCAGATGGCGCGCAAAGAATACAGCGCGATCACCCGCGCCGCTCGAGCTTCATCCGGATCCCGTGTCTCGGGCGCAGAGTGATCCCGGGGGCCGGGACGATGCGCTGGCCGGGCACGAGGCGCAAGCGCCAGCGCCTCCCGACTGCCGCGAGGATCAGGATGCCCTCCATCCACGCAAACCCTTCGCCGATGCACACGCGCGGCCCGCCGCCAAAGGGAAAGTAGGAGAACTTCGGGCGCGCCTCCTTCGCCTCGGGCCGCCAGCGCTCGGGATCGAAGCGCTCCGGGTCCGGAAAGTAGCGGGGGTCGCGGTGTGTCACCCACTGGCTCGTGACGACGATCGAGCGCTCCGGCACGTCGAAACCGCCGATCGAGTACGGAACGATCGCGCGGCGGCCGATGATCCACGCGGGCGGGAAGAGCCGCATGGATTCCGCGAGCACCATCTCCGTGTAACACAGGCGCGGCAGGTCCTCGACCCCCGGCGCGCGGCCGGCGAGAACCGCGTCCAGTTCGGCGTGGAGCCGCGCCTCGGCGTCCGGGTTTTGCGAGAGCAGGTACCAGGTCCAGGCCAGCGCGTTCGCGGTCGTCTCGTGCCCCGCGAGAAAAATCGTGATGGCTTCGTCCCGGACCTCGGCATCGCTCATGCCCCTGCCGTCCCCCTCGGTATCGGATGCGACGAGCAGGAGGCTCAGGAGGTCGTTGCGCCCCGCGGGTGAGCGCCGGCGCTCGGCGACCATGCGGGCAATCGTCGCGTCGATGCGCGCCTTCGCCTTTCGGAGGCGGCGGTTGGCGGGCGTCGGCAATCGGTCGAGGACCTCGAAGAAAGGCTGCAGGAGGGTCTGGGTGAAGAGGTCGAGCGCCGTCGTGAGAGCTTCGCCGATCTCGTCGGCCTCCGACTCCACGTCGGCGTCGAAGAGTGTGCGGCCCACAATCCCGAGCGTCAGGCGCGTCATCTCCTGCGCGACGTCCCGCGTCTGCCCGTCGCTCCAGCGGCCCGTCATTCGCTCCGCGTGCTCCACCATGACCTCGCCGTATCCCGCGATCCTCTGGTGGTGAAAGGCCGGCTGCATCATCCGCCGCTGGCGCAGATGGACCGGATCCTCGCTCGTCAGCAGGCCCTCGCCGAGCAGCCGCTTCGCCCGCTCGAGCCCGCGCCCCTTGTGGAAGGACGCCGCATGGGTGACGAGGACGTCCCGGATCCACTCGGGCCGGTTCACGAGGTGGAGCTCGACCGGGCCCATCCGGAACCGCGCGATGTCGCCGTACTCGCGGGCGATCCCCGTCAGAAACGCGAGCGGATCCCGCCGCATCGCGAGAACGTGGCTTCCGGGAAAGCGGCGCGGCGGTCCGGGCGCTTGCGTCACGTCCTGGCGAAGTCCTTGAGCTGCAGGATCCGCAGCCCCGGAACCGCGGGCAGCGCGCGGTCGTTCGTGAGGAACGCAGAGCACTTCCCGGCAAGAGCCGCCGAGATCTGGATCGCGTCGGGGGTCCTGAGACTCGGGTGGACGGCGCGCAACTGGGCAGCCGCGCGGAGCGCGCCGCGGTCGATGTCGATGAGCCGCAGGCCGCGGCTGCGGGTCAGCGCCTCCTCGTACCGTTCGGCGAGCGCGAGGTTCCCGGCTCGAAACGGCACGACCAGCACTTCCAGCAATGTCAGGCTCGACATGACGGCCGGGAGACGGCCGGCCCCGATCGCCTCGAAAATCGGATCCAGAATCGGAACGAAATGGGGGTGTTCCTCGATGAAGTAGATGAAGATGGCGGTGTCGAGTGCGAGCGGGCCGGCGCCGACCTCTGCGATTAGTCCCACGCGTTGCGTTCGGCCACGACGTGCGCCACGGCGTCCGTTTCCGACCACAGCTCTCTCCCGAGACCCCGTAAGCCGAGAATGGAGACCGGCGCCGGCCTTTCCAGAATCTCTTCGAGAATCGACGTCACCTCCTGGGCAACCGAGCGGTGTCGCTCTTTCGCCCGCTTCTGCAGCTTACGGTGGAGGGAATCGGGAAGGTTCTTGACGTTGAGCGTGGCCACGGGTCGTCCTCCAAATATCCTCCATTATGGAGGAATACTTCGGCAAGGGTCAACCCGCTCGTCTCACCGGGGCGACGAGCCGTTGACCATCTGCCGGGTCGACGCGACGCCCGTCGTGTTCATGAGCTCCGCCGCTTCCGCCGGGGAAAGGCGGCGGCCGAGCGGTTCGGCGGTGTTGGCGAACGACCACGCGGCGATCCCCATGACGGCCGTGTCCACGGCGAGCATGCGCGGGTCCACCTTGTCGAACGTGTCGGTGACAGCGTGGTGGTGGATGTCATATTCGCCCGGCTCGACCCGGAGCGTGAAGGCGGGCACCCCAACAGCGACAAACGGGGCATGGTCCTGGTCGAACGTCGCCTCGAGCGACACGCCCGCGGCACCGAGGGAAGCGAGCGGCGCCAGCCTCGCCTTCACGGCCGCCTCGAGATCCGTCCGGCCCTGGATCTGGAACCCGAGCGGGGCCTGGGCGCCTTCGTCCATGATGAGGACCGCGCGAAGGCGATCGAGCTCTCTTTCGTGCGCCGCGACATACGCGCGCGAGCCGAGGCAGGCTTCCTCCTCGCCGGAGAAGAAGGCAAAACGGATCGTCCGCAGCGGCTTCACGTTCAAGGACTTCAGGATCCGCGCCGCCTCGAGCACGGCCGCGACGCCAGAGCCGTCGTCGTTGGCGCCCTGGGCGGGGTCCCAGGAGTCGAAGTGCGCGCCGACGAGCACGACCTCATCCTTTAAGGCGCCGCCCGGCAGATCCGCGACGACATTGCGCTCGATGTACGGGCTCATGTCGAACGTGTTGCGCACGTCGAGCGCGAGCTTCACCGGCCCTTTCGCGAGCAGGCGCCGCAACAGGAGCGCGTCCTCCTTCGCGACCGAGATCACGGGCAGCGGCCCCTTCGGATAGAACCCGAAGGCCGACGTGTAGACCATCCGGCCCGGCTTGTCGGACGGCAGCAGCATCGCCACGGCGCCCGCTTCCGCAAGCCTGCGCGCCATGACCGAGCGCATGATGAAGGCCGGATCGCTGCCGACCGTGTGCACGTCCACGAGCACCGCGGCGCCGCGGACGCGATCGGCCGACGGCGTCCAGTCGTTCGACGGCGGCGCGCCGATGTCGAGGAGCGGGACCTGGATCTCGCCGGCGGTCCCCGGCACCCACGCCATTGACCCGATCGTGATCGGGCGATCGATCGGCGAGAGGATCCGTCCGGACGCCGGCCCGCGCTGCCAGCGCGACACCATCGGGTACTCCTCGAAGTGCGCGTTCTCGTAGCCCGCCTTCTTCAACGCGGCGAGGATCAGCTCCGAGGCGGCGCGATTCTGCGGGCTTCCCGTCACGCGGCCGCCCACGGTGTCCGTCAGCGTCTCGAGAAAAGCCGACGCACCGCCCTGCGTCATCGCCGCGCCGGCGATTCGGGCCATCGTGTCGTCCTCGGCGCGGGTCGAGGAACAGAGCAACGCGAGAGCGATCCCGATCGCGACAGTCCGGACGAATCTCATTGTTTCTTCTCCAGTTCCGCGGTCCAGTTCGTCACCAGGGTGATGGGAGAGGGATCCTGCGGCAGGCCGCTGTTGACCAGGAACCGCTTGCCGTCCTTCGCCACGTCGTAGCGGAAGGTCAACCCCATCCGCCGCGACTGAAAGAGCGGACGGATCGCGCCGACCTCGAAGCTCGAGGCGTCGCCCTTGACCTCGGCGGCCATGAGCCGGTTGTCGGGCGCAAAGAAAAAGAGCTCCTTGCCGTCCTTCGACCAGCGCGGCTCCCAACCGCCGCTCTGCGAGACCTGCCAGCGCGCTCCCGGCTCGGGGAACGTCGTGACGTAGATGTCGAATCGCCCGCTTTCGTCGGACATGTACGCGACGTACCGGCCGTTGGGCGACACCTGGCCCAGCGCCTCGTAGGCCGGCGTTGCGGCCACGGGCCGAGGCGCCCGGTCGCCGTCGAGCGCCACCGCCATCAGGTCGTAGCGCTGGTTCTTCTGCTTCTCGTAGAGGAGGAATCTGCCATCCGGCGAGAATCCCGTCGGCGCCTGGTACTCGAGCGGATCCGTCGCGACGGTCCGTTCGCCGGCGCCGTCCGTGTCCCGGAGAACGACATCGTCGCCGGTGCTGCCCCGATTGGCGCTGTAGGCGATCCGCTTGCCGTCGGGCGACCAGGCTGCCCGGAACTTGTCGCCCGTGCCGGCCGTGAACCGGCTTCGGGTTCCCGAGGCGAGGTCCACCAGCCAGACGTCGGAATTCCCCGTGCGCAGGTCCATGATGGATACCGCTGCCCTCGTGCCGTCCGGCGAGATTTCCGGGTCGCCTCCGTCGAAGTACTCGGCGGGTTCGCCGACCGTCTCGAGAACCCGCCCCTCGCGATCGATCCAGCGCAGCACCGAGGCCGTCGCGCCCTTCCCGGTCTGGTACGCGAGGATGCCGTCGTCGGAGGCGGAAAAGACGCCGCGGCTGAAACGCTCGTCCATCAGGACGTCCGGGGCCACGACGACGGGCTCTCCCGCGACGGCCAGACGCCCGGCGTCGAAGCGCTGCGCGACGAGCGCCCCCTCGCGGACGTATAGCATGTAGCCGGACGCGCAGACCGCGTTCGACGCTACGCTGACGACGACCTTCCACTCCTTCGAATCGAGCGCGCCGACCCGGATCTCGGGATCCACCCCGGCGCCCGCGCCGCTATGACGCGCGAGGTAGAAGAAGTGACGCCCGTCCGGCAGGAAGCGCGGGTAGCGATGGGTCGAATCCTTCTCGCCGTACACGGTCGCCACGACCGGCTTGCCGCCGGCGGCCGGGATCCGGTAAACGGGGCCGCGCGCGTCGGGCGTGAAGAGAATGACACCGTCGCGATTCCACGTCCCGCCACGGCTCTCGTTGGCCTCGGCCAGCGTGAAGACCGGGCCGCCGTTGACGTCGATCTTCTTCAAGGCGCGTTCCGCGAAGAACCCGATGAATTTGCCGTCCGGCGACCAGAAGGGGCGCTCTGCTCCTTCGGTGCCGGCGAGCGGCCGCGCGGCGGCCTCGGCCACGCTCCGAACCCAGAGAAGATTGGGGCCCTCGCCCTTTCGGGCCGTGAAGGCGAGGCGCCGTCCGTCCGGGGAGATCTCCACGGGACCGGCGTTGATCCGCGTCGAAATGAACTCGGAGCCGTCGGGCGCCAGGATGGACGCGTGGATGACGGGCAACGCCGCGGGTCGGCGCGCGAGAAGCGCTGCGGCCAGAGCGGCGGCGACGAGGGCGAAGGCGACCGCGGCGATCCAGGACAGACGCAGGCTGCGGCGGCGCGAGGCGAGGACCGGTGCGGCGACGCCGGCCTGGGATCCGGATTCGCCGATCCACTTGAGCTCGCTGCCGAGGTCCGCCGCGTTCTGCCAGCGGTCCTCCGGGTCCTTCGCAAGACACTTCTTCACGACCCGGTCGAGCGCCGGCGGCGACATCGGCTGGACCGTCGAGATCGGCGGCGGGTCGTTCTGCATGATCGCCGAGATCAGCGACGCCTGACTCGCGCCGGAAAACGCCTTCCTGCCCGTTGCCATCTCGTACAGCACGGCGCCGAACGCGAAGACGTCGGTGCGCCCGTCGGCTTCCTTGCCCTCGAGCTGCTCCGGCGCCATGTACTGGAACGTCCCGAGAATCGTGCCTTCCTGCGTCAGGTTGTTCGCGGAACCCATCACCGTTGGCAGCGACGTCGCGCCCGAGGGCTGCGCCGACACCGCCATCGCCTTGGCGAGGCCGAAGTCGAGCAACTTCACACCCGATTTCGTGATCATCACGTTCCCGGGTTTCAGGTCCCGGTGCACGATCCCCTGCCGGTGCGCCTTGTCGAGCGCGTCCGCGATCTCCGTCCCGTATCGCAGCGTCTGCTCGAGCGGCAGCGGCCCCTTCGCAAGACGATCCGACAGCGTCTCGCCCTCGAGCAGCTCCATCACCAGGTACTCGGTCTCGCCCTCACGCCCCACGTCGTATAGGGCGCAGATATGGGCGTGCGAGAGCTGCGAGATCGTCTTGGCCTCTCGCTCGAACCGCTGACGGACCTCGGGAGACGATGACATGTGCGACGGCAGCACCTTCACCGCCACCGTCCGCTCCAGCCGCGTGTCCCGCGCCTTGTACACCTCCCCCATCCCGCCCGCGCCGATCAACGCGAGGATCTCGTAGGGACCGAGGCGGGCACCCGCGCCCAGCGTCATCGCGCGAGCCCCGCCGCCCAGCCGAGGGCCACGGTCAAGGGCATCGTGTCGCGGCTGACGAGGTCCACGCGGATGAGAAAGCGCTGGCCATCGGGAGAAACATCGTAGTCGTTCCAGATCGCGAGCTCCGAGCGGTTCGACACCGTGGTCGGCGAGCGAAAGAGGGGAACGGACGGTCCGAGGTCCACCGGCTCGCCGACCCGGACCGGAATCGCCATGAGCCGGGCGTCGGCCGCCAGAAAGAAGAGCTCTCGTCCATCCCTTCGCCAGCGAGGCTGGGATCCCCCCTCGACGGAGACGCGGCGCCTGCCCGTACCGCTCGGGAAGGCCGCGACGTACACCTCCGACCTTCCCGATTCGTCCGAGACGTAAGCGATGGAGTGACCGTCCGGCGACATCCGCGCGTCGGACTCTTCGAAGCTCGTCTTAAGAAACGGGATCGGCTTGCGATCGCCATCCATGGGAAGAATCCAGATGTCGTTGTGCGTCTTCGGATCATCGTCGCTGTAGACGATGAAGCGGCCGTCGCTCGACCAGTCGTGCGGGATCTGGAAGCCCGTGGGCGCGAGCAGGTCCTCGCCGTCTCCGGTATCGCCCACTTTCTTGAGACGAAGGCGTACCGAGCCATTGCCTGGATCCTGCGCGAAGACGATTTGCCGCCCGTCGGGCGACCAGACGGGAGCGAATTCCGCGCCCGCGGAGTAGGTGAACCGCTGCGGCGGCTGGCCGCCGAGGTCGTCGATCCAGAGGTCGCTTGATCCCGCCTTGTTGTCCGCGACGCTCACGGCCACTCGACGCCCGTCCGGTGAGATCGCCAGCGCCTCGAGATTTCGCGATTCGCCGACGGTGCCGACCTCGCGACCGCCCCGATCGAACCAGGCCATCCGTCCCTGCGGCTCGCCTTCCACGAACGCGAGCGCCCCCTTCTGGGAGACCGCGAAGTCGGCGCTGCCCGTCAAAGCGAAGTACGGGACCCGGCCGGCCACGGTCAGAGGATCGCCCGAGAGACGAAGCCCTTTCGGATCGAAAGGCCGCGCGAGCAGCGCACCCTCGCTCACGTAGAGAAGATAGCCCTCGGAGGCGAACAGCGCGCGCGAGCGTATCGGCAGGAGCTCGCCGAGATCACCCTGCTCGAGCGAGCCCAGCCGGATGGAGCCTTTATCGGACCCGAACCACACTGAGTAGAGAAAGTGGCGCCCATCCGGCAGAAAGCTCGGCCAGGCCTGCCAGAAGTCGCCCCGCTTCTTGTCGAAATGCGTCACCTCGGCAACCGCGCCGCCGCCGGCAGGGACACGCAGGATCCCCTGCCCGGTGCCCTGCCCGGTGTTATCGACGAAGAGAATCGTCTCATCGGGCCCCCAGCTCGCGTTGCCGCCGTTCACGGCCTCCGCGATCGGCTGCGGGGCGCCGCCGGAGATCGCGAGCCGCTTCAACTTTCTGTCGGCGAAGAAGCCGAGCGAACGGCTGTCGGGCGACCAGAAAGGGGAGGACCCGCCCTCGGTTCCCTCGAGCGGTCGCGCCGATACCACGTCGAGATCCCGAAGCCAGATCTGCCTTCGTCCCTGCGACGACGCGACAAAGGCCAGATGGCGTCCGTCGGGCGAGATGGCCATGTTGGTTGCGACCACGTCGTGCGTGAAGAGCACGCCGGCGGGAGGCGCGATCAGAAACCGGACTGCCTGCGCGTGCGAAGCGCCGGGCCGGAGACGGGGCAGCGCGAAGGCCGCCAGGAACGCGGCCAAGAGCAGCAACGCCACAATTGCGACGGCGCGACCGTTCCTCGACTGGACGGAAACGGCCGGCGTCCCACCCGAGGGCGCGCTCGCAAGCCAGCGCAGCTCTCCCGACACATCGCACGCGCTCTGCCAGCGATCGTCCGGGCCCTTCGCGAGGCAACGCTGCACGATGTGCTCGAGCATGGGCGGCGTCATCGGCTCGACTGTCGAGATTGCGGGCGGTTCGGAAGTCATGATCGACGAGATCAGCGACGCCCGACTCGCGCCCGAGAACGCCTTCTTACCCGTCGCCATCTCGTAGAGCACCGTGCCCAGGGCGAAGACGTCCGTCCGTGCGTCGGCGTCCTTGCCCTCGAGCTGCTCGGGCGCCATGTACTGGAACGTCCCGAGGATCGTGCCTTCCTGCGTGAGGGCTTGCTGTGTGGGGAGAGCGGTGAGATTGTTCAGGGTCGTCGCCGGCGCAATCGCCTTGGCGAGGCCAAAGTCCAACAGCTTCACGCCGGACTTGGTCAGCATTACGTTGCCTGGCTTCAAATCCCGATGCACGATCCCCTGCCGGTGCGCCTTGTCCAGCGCGTCCGCGATCTCCGTTCCGTACCGCAGCGTCTGATCCAGTGGCAGCGGACCATTCGCCAGCCGCTCCGACAGCGTCTCGCCATCCAAGTACTCCATGACGAGGTACTCGGTCTCCCCCTCGCGCCCGACGTCGTAGAGCGCGCATATATGAGGATGCGAGAGCTGAGAGATCGTCTTGGCCTCGCGTTCGAACCGCTGGCGTACTTCCGGGGACGACGCCATGTGCGTCGGCAGCACCTTCACCGCCACCGTGCGCTCCAGCCGCGTGTCTCGCGCCTTGTACACCTCCCCCATACCGCCTGCGCCAATCGGCGCGACGATCTCGTAAGGGCCGAGCTTCGTGCCGGAAGCAAGCGTCATCTCGGACCCTGAACCATACCGAGTCTCAGATCCCCACCACGCGCAGGCCCGTCGCGCGAGCGGCGGTTGCGAGCGCACCGTCGTGGGTCGCCATCACGAGATTGAGCCCAC
>JANMPW010000149.1:0-10262 GCA_031370065.1 Acidobacteriota bacterium | reverse complement strand
CGACCGGGCCTCGGCGAGGGCCGCCTGGTAGGACTCGTCCTTGAGGGTGGCGATCACGTCTCCGGCCTGGACGCGGTCGCCTTCCCGGTGCAGGACTTCCTTGACGACGCCGTCGACCCCCGCCGTCACCGTGGCCCTGCTTCCGGGAAGAACGCGGACCGGGCCCTCGATCTTGAGCGGCCACGGAACGACGACGAGGGCGAAGAGCGCCAGAAGCGCGCCGATCCCCCAGGCCTGTCGGCGGCGCACCGGAATGTCGAGGAGCTTGCGCCGCCTTGCAAGCAGCGGCTGCAGGAAGCCGGAGAGTGGCACCTGCTGGTAGAGCTGCGCGTTGCGGACGGCGACCGTCGCCTGGTTCACGAGAATCGAAAGCAGGTCGCGCGTCTCTGCGTCGAAGAGCAGGGCATCCTTGCTCTCGAATCCCAGAACGCCGAGCTTGCCCTCCTCGTCCTTGAGCATCACGCCCGAGAACGAGCGCAGCCCCGTCTCCCGAAAGAGTGTCCGGAACTTCTCCTCGGTCTCGGGCCGGTCCGCGGTGATCTCCCCGTCCTCGGTCTGGGTGACGTCCGTGTCCGTGCCGGAAAGGAAGACCCACTGGAGCAGCTCCTCCATGCGCCGCACTTCCGTGTCCTTCCGGTCGATCTCGGCGGAGCCCGAGATGGCCCCGAGCCGCAGCCTGCCCTTTTCGAAGATGCCGATGCCGCAGCGGTCGTAGGGGATCAGCGCCGACGTGGCGTTGACGATCGTTTTCATCACCTTGTCGAGGTCGAGGGTGGAGGTGATCTCGCGGCTGACGGCGAGCAGGGCGTCCAGCTCCTCGACCTTCTTCTCCGCCTCGTGCTGACGAGCGTTGTGGAGGGCCCGTACGGCCTGACGCGACAGGTCGGCCAGGAGCTCTTCGTCCTCGGCGGAGAACTCGGGATGGCGGCCCCGCTTGTTCGCGAGGACGAGGGCTCCGATCGAGACCTCGTCCTCGATGAGCGGCACCGCGAGGATCGAACGGATGGGAAAGCCCTCGTTCTCCGACGCCAGTTCGTCGGAGTCGGGAATGCGGTTTCGGCGCAGGTTCTCCTGCCCGGCGATGACGTCCCCGACGAACGAGGCGCCGACGGCCTCCGGCGCGGAATCCACCTCGTAGTTGTCGTTGACGGCGGTCGCCGCCAGCGACACATCTTCGTCATCGAGCGTCCAGAGGGAGGCGACCTCCGCGCTCGCGAAGTCGGCGGCCTTTCGGACGATGAGGGCGGAGAGCTCGTCGAAGTCGATCGTCGAGCCGAAGGCCTTGGAGAGGTCGTAGAGATTCGTCAGGCGCTCGATCGCGTGGAGCATTCCGACCGTCTTGCGCTCCGACCGCAAGGCTCGCCCGAGCGCCGGCGCTGCCTGCTCGAGGAAGCGCTCGAGACGCGCCAGCGCATGGTCCGCGTCGGGCATCTCGGTGAAGTACAGGGCAAGCAGGCCGACGATGAGTCCCTCGGCCTCGAGCGGCACCGCGAGGCAGGCGCGCAGCGCCGTGGGTACGCCGCGGACGAACGGGTCGCTCGACGCGAGCTCGTCGCCCGTCAGCACGAGCACCTGGCGGTCCCGCACGAGATCGTGAACGAATCCCGTTTCGCGCGGGGCCGACCGCCGAAGCAGGCGATCGACGCCCTCGCCCGAAGCGGCGATGCACAGGAACAGGGGATGGACCGTGTCCGGGGCCCAGAGCAGCGCGGCGTCGGCGCCGGCCATGGAGGTGCTCCAGCGGGCCGCCCAGCCGGAGGTCTGGGAGAGGTTTTCGCAGAGAGCCAGCTCGGCCAGTGCGGAGACTTCTGCCTCGGCGGCCTCGCCGTCGTCCTGCGCTTTGACCGCCTCGTCCTCGGGCTCGTCGGGTTCGTCCGCCACGCGTCTCCTTGCGCTCGAGCGCGGGGAGCCTGAAGGAAATTGACTCTAGAAGCTCGAGACCGCGGCCTCCAGGTCCTCGTGGATCTCGAAGACGGAATCGAGCTTGGTCATCTGGAGAAGCTTGCGAACCTGGGCGCCGGCATGAAGGAGCTTGGCCGATCCGCCCTCTTTCTGTGCAAGCGTCAACGCGCGAACGAGGGCGCCCAGACCCGAGCTGTCGAGGAAGCCCACGGCCGAGAGATCGACGAGCAGGTTGACACGGCCCTCTTCGAGAAGCCGCGTGATCGTCTTCTTGAAAGTTGTCTCGGGCTCACCGATGACGAGGTCGCCCGTCACGGTCAGGATCGTGATGTCGCCGTCCTCGCGGGTTGTCAGTTCCATAGAATGGGCGGATTATGTCAAAAAAGGGGAGCTACGCCAGACGGGCAGGTTCCGGCCCCCAGGGAGGGGGGGCGAAACCTCCGCCGTGCAGCCGGCATCGAACTTCCGGGAGCGAACCGTGCCAGGACAAGGCCGGTCGGCCGACCGACGATTTATAGTGTGCGTAACCCAAAGGATTCCGGCATGAGCGCGCAAGAGCACCCCATCACCTGCCACGAGCTGCTCGACTTTCTGCATCTTGACCTGGAGGACGGGCCCGAGGGCCGCCGCAGCGGGTTCGACCGTCCCCTGGCCGTTTGCGACCGCCGCCGGGCCTACAGCCAGTACGAGGATGCGATCCGGGTCTGCAAGGCTGCCTTCGGCGACCCCGATGGACCGGCGCAGGCCGACACGCCCGAGGAGTTGGTCCAGGCGATTCTGAGGACACGGAGGAAGGCATGAGCGCAATCGATCGTCGGTCCCTGGTCACCCTCGGTGCCGCCTCGCTTCTTCATGCGCATGTGGCTCGGGGGGTGTCGCCTGGCTCGACGCCGCCTCCATCGAAGGAGGTCAAGACCGCAGGGATCCGGCTCATCACGGTCGACGGCAAGTACAAGGTCTGGACGAAGAAGGTCGGCGCCGGGAAGATCAAGGTCCTGACGCTGCACGGCGGCCCGGGCATCACGCACGAGTACTTTGAGTGTTTCGAGGACTTCCTGCCGCAGGCCGGCGTCGAGTTCTACTACTACGACCAGCTCGGCTCGTTCTACTCCGACCAGCCGGACGACAAGAGCCTGTGGACGATCGACCGTTTCCGGGAAGAAGTCGAGCAGGTGCGCGCCGCGCTCGGGCTGGAGGACTTTTTCCTGTACGGCCAGTCCTGGGGCAGCATGCTCGCGATCGAGTACGCCCTCAAGTACCAGAAGCACCTGAAGGGACTCGTCCTCTCGAGCATGACGGCCTCGATCGCCTCCTACGTCGAGTACGTCAACAAGCTCCGCGCCGCGCTCCCGCCCGAGGTCCTCGCGGTCCTCGTCAAGTACGAAGCCAAAGGCGACTACGAGAACCCCGAGTACCAGGAAGTGATGTTTAAGCAGGTCTACGGCCGTCACGTATGCCGCCTCGACCCGTGGCCCGACCCCGTCGCGCGCGCCTTCAAGCACTTGAGTCCGCAGGTCTACAACACGATGCAGGGCCCCAACGAGTTCGTGGTCACCGGCACCTTCAAGGATTGGGACCGCTGGAAGGACCTCCCAAAGATCCACGTGCCCACGCTGGTCATTGGCGCACGCTACGACGAGATGAATCCTGACGACATCCGGAAAATGGGCACGCTTCTTCCCAATTCCAGGGTCGCGATCTGCGAGAACGGCAGCCACCTGGCGATGTGGGATGACCAGGCGGCGTACTTCAAGGCCTTGATCGGGTTTCTCAGGGACGTCGATAGCGGCCGATTCCGGAAACCTGCTTGAAGCCCCGGGCATCCAAGGGGCATGACGATCCATTTTTTTGGTCCGTCCCGGGAGGACGATCGAAGCAGGCATATGTGGCAAGCTCGCCCGGTCGGCGGAGGCAGATCCGGCGGTCGCGGTTTCCGCGTACTACGGGGGTGACCGCAGGGGCCCGAAAGTCTCCTTTCGAATTCCGGGCGGGGCGGCGCGCGAGGTTGGCGACATCAATACCGGCGCCACGGCGTTTGAGAGAGGATAGAATTCCGCGCATTCCGCGCAATTGGCCCCGATCCCCAAGGGGAGGCCGCAACTCGGATTCTAAGGTGGGTAACTCGGCGCAGCCATTTCGGCTGGGCCGATTCAAATGGCGCCCCCGGTGAGGGGGAGACAAAAGGAGTCGGGGATGAAAAAGGGCGATCTGACGACGAAGGCGATCGGACTGGCGATCGCAGGCGTGCTCGCGGGCACGGGCCTCGCGAGCGCGATGGTGACGGCGGGCGCCGGCAACACCGCCGCCAAGACCGGCGACGAGAAGGCCAAGGACACCAAGGCCGCCTCGGACAAGCATGTCTGCAAGGGCATGAACTCCTGCAAGGGCACTGGCGGCTGCAAGAGCGGCGATGCGGGCTGCGCGGGCAAAAACTCGTGTAAGGGCAAGGGCGGCTGCGCCTCGGCCGACATGAAGCACTCCTGCAAGGGCATGAACGCCTGCAAGGGCCAGGGCGGCTGCAAGACCGGCGACGTCAGCTGCGCGGGCAAGAACTCCTGCAAGGGCAAGGGCGGCTGCGCGGTTCCTGTCAAGAAGGCGGCCTGACTCCATCTTCGTTGATTTGTCCCGGGGCCAGCGGCGCGGCCGCAGCCCCGGGATTTCTTCACCTGGAACCTGAAACTTGAAACCTGAAACCCCGTCCTGTAACCACTGGGGCTTGCCTGATCTCGGCATCGGCGTCGGCCTGCGGACGGTCCACTACCCGCACATTCTCGAGAAGAAACCCGAGGTCGACTTCTTCGAGGTCCTCTCCGAGAACTACATGGACACGGGCGGGCGCCCCCTCTGGGTGCTCGACCAGGTCGCCGAGCGCTACCCGATCGTGCTGCACGGCGTTTCGATGAACATCGGCAGCACTGATCCGCTCGACCGCGACTACCTCTCGAAACTGAAATCCCTCGCCACGCGCACCCGCGCCGCATGGGTGTCCGATCACCTCTGCTGGACGGGTGTGGCGGGGCGCAACACACACGATCTGCTTCCCATGCCGCTGACCGAGGAGGCCCTGCGCCACGTCGTCCTGCGCGTGAAGGCGGTCTCCGACATCCTCGAGCGGCCGCTGATGCTGGAGAACGCATCCACCTACGCGGAGTTCGCGTCCTCGTCCATGCCGGAGTGGGAGTTTCTTGCCCGCCTCATGGAGGACGCCGACTGCGGGATGCTCCTCGACGTCAACAACGTCTACGTCAGCTCCTTCAACCACGGGTTCGACCCGCAGGAGTACCTCGACGCGATCGACCCCTCGCGCGTCACGCAGTACCACCTCGCCGGGCACACGAACAAGGGCACGCACATCATCGACACCCACAACGACCACGTGATCGAGGCGGTCTGGGACCTCTACCGCCACTCGGTCGCGCGCACGGGCAACGTCTCGACGCTGCTCGAGTGGGACGCCGACATCCCTGAGTTCGAGGTCGTTCACGCTGAGGCCCTGAAGGCCCGCGCGTACCGCGGCGACGAGAAAGCCGAGAAAGCCGAGAAAGCCGTTGCCGCCGCCTCTTGAGTTTCCCCTGCCGCGCATCCAGCGGTGGATGCAGGCGGTCATCGAGCAGCCGGGCACGGTGGACGAGGCCGTCGAGGCCGCCGCGGCGCGAGTGGAGCTCGATCCGGCCGACATCGATCGCGTGATCCTGCCCTCGAAGACGCTCACGGCCGTCGAACGCGTCGGCGTGTACCAGGGGATGTACCTGCTTCGCATGATCGAGGCCCTCGAGGGCGACTATCCAGCCGTGGCCCATCTACTCGGCGACGAGGACTTCGCCACGCTCGTCACGCGGTACGTCGCGGCGCATCCGTCCGTCAGCTACACGTTCAACCGGCTCGGCCGCGGCTTTCCGAAGTTCGTCAGCGAGTCGAAGGGTGTCCGCAAGAGGGCCTTTGCCGCCGACCTCGCGCGCCTCGAGCTCGCCGTGACCGAGGTGTTCGACGCACCGCAATCGCCGGCGTGGCCGGCCGAGGAGATCGCGCGCATCCCGCAGAAGGCGTGGGTCGAGGCGGTCTTGCGTCCGATTGCGGCATTTCGCCTGTGCGCCTTCGCCCATCCGGTCAACGCGTACCTCCAGTCGGTCAAGGACGACAACCACGAGCATCCCGAGACCGCGCGCGGGGCGACGTGGGTTGCGGTATGGCGCAAGAAGTACGAAGTCTGGCGCCTCGACCTCTCGAAGCCGGCCTACCAGTTCCTGAACGCGCTCGCGAAGGGACGGCCCTTCGGCAAGGCCGTAGGCGCCGCCGCGAAGGGCCTCCAGGGCAACCCCGGCGAGCAGGTTTTCCGCTGGCTGCGCGACTGGGTCGCCGAGGGCATGTTCGAGTCCGTCGCCGTGTCGCGCTAGGTCCTTACGTTTCGTAGGGGCGGGGCTCGCCCCGCCCGGGCGGTCCTGGGGCCGCCCCTACGACACCCAAAGGCGAGTGATTTCCGTTACAGGACTCTGGAGCTTTTCGACCTACTGGTCGAGCGGCACGAAGAACGGGTTCTTCGGATACTGCTTCGGGTCGTAAACCGCGTCGGATGGCAGGGCCCCGTCCCAGGCGCTCTTGTCCGAAAAGTCGGGCCTCGGCTGACCGTCGACGAACGCCGCGATCTCCTGGGCGTCGAGGTCGCTCACCTGCCCGGGGTCGTCCCACGGCATCGCATGGCGGACGAAACCCGCCAGCGTATAGACGCGCGCGAGTCCCGCGGCGTTGTCGTAGGAGCGCGGGCCCCAGACGGGAGGGACGTAGTCGTACGGCAGCGGCGTGCGCTTTTCGCGGTAGCCCTGCCCGTCGAGGCCGTGGCAGCCCGAGCAGTATTGGTCGTACTTCATCCGGCCGCGCTCCGCGTTGAGTTGCGCGATCGAGACGATGTTGGCCGGGTCGATGGCGTTCGAGCGTGATCGCCGAGGCGGCGGGGCGGCGGACTCGGCGCAGAGCGACGTCAGGTAGGCGACGAGCGCCTTCGCCTCGGGGCTCGCCGGGTCCGGGGCCTTGCCGCTCAGGCTGTGCGTGAAGCAGCGGGCGATCCGGTTCTCGAGCGTGAAGGAGGAGCCGCCGGCGCCAGGCATCGGGTACCTCTTCGCCGCGCCCACGAGGGACAGGGCGCCGGTCTGCCGTCCACCGTCGAGGTGGCAGTTCGAGCAGGCGAGCGCGTTTTCACCGAGCGGCCGGTCGTACTCCTGCGTGCGGGTGAAGACCTTTGCTCCGAGCTCGACCTCGGTGCGCGACGACCCCCCCGAGCCCTCCCTCGCGCATCCGGCCGAAAAGAGAAGGAGAGGCGGCAGGGCGGTCGCGATCGCAGTGCGTTGAAGCCGGGTCATGGATACTCCGACGGTTGGCCGAGATCCTATCTGAAGGCTGCCGCGGTTACGGGGATACGCTTCCCACATGAACGACGCGTTGACGCGGGAATGGCTGGAGGCGGACGGCCTCGGCGGTTTCGCCTCGGGCACCGTTGCCGGGATCCGCACGCGGCGCTACCACGCGCTTCTGCTGACGGCGAAGACGCCGCCGACCGGGCGAGTCGTGCTCGTCAACGGCTTCGACGCCTGGGTCCAGACGCCTGCCGGGCGAAATGCGATCTCCTCGCAGGCCTACGGTCCGGACGTCACGCACCCCGACGGGGCCGAACGGATCCAGACCTTCGAGCTCGAGCCCTGGCCGCGCTGGACCTTCGCACTCCCCGACGGAACCCGCGTTGCGCAGGAGATTTTCGTTCCGAAGGATTCGTCCTCGGTCGCGGTCTCGTGGACGCTCCTCGCCGGGACGGGCGCGGTGACGCTGACAATGCGCCCATTCCTGTCGGGTCGCGACTACGACGCGCTGCACCACGAGAATCCGGACTTCCGGTTCGACGCTGCGCAGGGGCCGGCGGGACTGCGGACCTTCCGGCCGTATCCCGACGTCCCCTCGATCGCGGTGCGCTCGAACGGGTCTTACGAAGCCGCGCCCGAGTGGTACCGGAATTTCCTCTACGCCGCGGAGAAGGCGCGCGGGCTCGACTGCGCCGAGGACCTCGGCTCACCGGGGACGTTTCGTTTCGACCTCTCCGCCGGCGAGGCGATCTGGCTCGCGGCCGCGCAGGGGCACGAAGCCGTGCTCGGAACCGCGGGCGCGGAGGCTGCGCTCGAATCTCTGCGCTCGACCGAGCGCCGACGCCGGGCGGCATTTTCCGATCCGCTGGACCGGGCCGCGGACGCGTACATCGTGCGGCGAGGCGCCGGCCGGACGATCGTCGCGGGCTACCCCTGGTTCACCGATTGGGGCCGCGACACGTTCATCGCGCTCCGGGGGCTGTGCCTGGCGACCGGCCGGCTCGCCGAGGCCGAAGGCATCCTGCTCGAGTGGGCCGGGGCGGTGTCGGAAGGCATGTTGCCGAACTTCTTCCCGGATGCGGCGAGCGAGCCCGAGTTCAACTCGGTCGACGCGTCGCTCTGGTACGTCGTGGCCGTGTACGACTACTTCGAAGCCATGGCTGTGGCCGGGCGCATCGCCTCACGATCGAACGTGCGGAGGCTCCAGGAGGCGATCGAGGCGATCCTGACGGGCTACGCCGCCGGAACGCGCTTCGGAATCCGCGCCGACACGGACGGGCTGCTTGCCGCCGGGCAGGCCGGCGTTCAGTTGACCTGGATGGACGCGAAGGTCGGGGACTGGGTCGTGACGCCCCGGATCGGCAAGCCCGTCGAGGTGCAGGCCCTCTGGCTCAACGCGCTCTGGATCGCAGGCGCCTTTTCGGATAAATGGAGAGAGCTGCATGACCGGGGACTCGCGTCATTCCAGGAACGGTTCTGGAACGAGGCTGCGGGCTGCCTGTACGACGTCGTGGATCCCGATCACGCGCCGGCAACGGTGGACGCGACTTTTCGCCCGAACCAGATCCTTGCGGTCGGCGGGCTTCCTTTCGCGCTGCTCGAAGGCGAGAGCGCGCGCAGGGTCGTCGACGCCGTCGAGTCGCGGCTCGCGACTGCGCTGGGCCTGCGGACGCTGTCGCCGGGCGATCCGGCCTACACCGGGCGCTACGAGGGCGGACCGCGGCAACGCGACGGGGCCTACCACCAGGGGACCGCGTGGCCGTTTCTGGCGGGAGCGTTCGTGGACGCGTGGGTCCGCGTGCGGGGCGGCACGGACGAAGCGAAGTCCGAGGCGCGCGGGCGGTTTCTCGGACCGCTGATGGCGCACCTGGACGAGGCGGGCCTCGGCCACGTCTCGGAGATGGCCGACGGCGACGCGCCGCACACGCCGCGCGGCTGCCCCTTCCAGGCCTGGTCCATGGGGGAGCTCCTGCGGATCGACCGGGTCATTCTGGCGCCAGAGCGGGCATGGGGTCAGGTCTGAAAACTTGTGAGTTTAAGAATGCTCGACGCTGTTGTACGGTCAAGGCTAGAACTCAGAAGTTTTCAGACCTGACCCCGAAGAAGGATGACCCCGAAGAAGGAGTCTTCATGCCCACACTGATGGATCGCGGCTCGCGCTTGCGCCGGTTGATTCACTCGGTCTCGAGCGGTTTGCGCTGGCTGCCGCCCACGGTCGCCCGTCTGACGGTCGGCTGGATCTTTCTCCAGTCCGGTTGGGGCAAGCTGAACGATCTGCCCAAGGTCGTGGCGTTCTTCACCGACCTCGGCATCCCGGCGCCGCAGTTCCAGGCGCCGCTGGCCGCGACGACGGAGTTCGTCTGCGGCGCGCTTCTGCTGGCCGGGCTCTTCACGCGCGTCGCGAGCCTGCCGCTGATCGGCACGATGCTCGTCGCGATCCTGACGGCGAAGAAGGGCGACATCCACGAGCTCTCGGACCTCTTCGGCATGTCCGAATACCTGTACATCGCGCTCCTACTGTGGCTCGGGGCGTACGGGGCAGGCCCGATCTCGCTCGACGCGGTATTCGCGAAGCGGCTCGAGAGCAACGAGCGTCCGCTGCCCGGACGCGCCGCGGCCCCCGCGCGCTGACCCGAACTCTCCAGGATTTCTCGCAAAAATCGCGCAGGCCGCCCCATCCACGTGCGCGGGCGACGACATCGCGGCCCTGCCCGCGGGCGCCTCGAGCGGCGCGCGCAGCGAGGTCTTTCTCAACTCGCGGTGGCTCTTCAACGTCGGAGGCCTTTACCAGCTGCCGTGGGACTTCGCGGTGGCCGCCAACTTCTTCGGACGGGAAGGCTATCCGTACATCAACTACTACCGGAAGGATCCGGGCGACGGCCTGGGCCCCCGCGACAACATCATCGGCAAGATCTCGAGCAATCGGTACGGCAACGTCTACGAGCTCGACCTGCGGCTCGAGAAGGTGATCTCGGTCAAACCCGTGCAGATCACGCTCGCGGCGGACATCTT
>JANMPW010000148.1:0-1643 GCA_031370065.1 Acidobacteriota bacterium | reverse complement strand
GGCCGCGCGTTGGACGGAAAGCCGACGGCATGGTTCTCGTCGTGGGCTACGAAGCGGATGGAGTCGCCGGCGATCGACTCCGCGCGCGCCTGCCCGGCCACATGCGAGCCGATCGTCGCCGCCTCGGACTCGGTTCCGCATCCGGCGGCTGTGACCAGGGCGAATATCGCCCCGATGCGGATCATTTCATTCGCCATGGATGGCTCCTCGGCGGCTGGCGAAAAAGAACAACTGCTTGACCGGATTGGACGGATGGACGGAAACGACTGTCAAAAACCGCGAAACAAGGATGAAGAAAAAGAACGAAGAAAAAGAGAGACACGACAATGTGCTTGCCCAGTCAATCGGAAGTCAGTCTCGCCTTACGAACAATCCGGCGCATCCGCTCAATCCGAAGCATCCGGCTAACGCAGTTGCCGTTGCTCTTCAGGCTCCGTTCCGGCTTCCGTCTCACCTGTCAATCGCGAACACGAAGAGCTCTCCGCCCCAACTCGTCCACTTGGCGAGGCCCGGCAATGTTGTCCCGCGCTCGCGCACGTCGTACGGAAGATTTGCGGCCACGTCGCCGGCGATGAGCAGTCCCATGTCACCGCCGACGCCCGCATAGATCGCCACGTACTGCCGGCCGTCGGGCCCGATGTACGTCACCGGATTGCCAACGACGCCCGAGCCGACCTTGAACTTCCAGAGTTGTTCGCCGCTGCGCGCGTCGACCGCCTTGAACCAGCCGTCGAGCGTGCCGTAGAAGACGACGCCGCCGGCCGTGGCGAGCGCGCCGCCCCACACGGGGAACGGCTCCTTGACGCCCCACACCTTGTGCCCTGTTGCCGCATCCCACGCGATGAACTCGCCGCCGAAGCCGCCGGGTCCGCCATGTTCCGGCGCGTCGGCACCGATGTACGGCGTCCCCGGAATGTACGTGACGGGCCGGACCTTGAAGTCCATGCACAGGTTCACCGTCGGCACGTAAAAGAGGCCCGTCTTCGGCGAGAAGGCGGCCGGCTGCTGATTCTTGCCCCCCTCGAGGCTCGGGCAGATCTCCTTCACCTCTTTTCCCTCGCCGGTCATCTTCTCCGGCACCACCTTCGGCCGCCCCGTCGCCATGTCGACCCCGGTCGACCAGTTCATCGTCACAAAGGGCTCGGCGACCAACACTTCACCGGTCGCGCGATCGATCGTGTAGCCAAAGCCGTTGCGATCGAAGTGGACGAGCGCCTTGCGCATCGTGCCTTTCACCGGCAGGTCGACGAGGATGTTCTCGTTCACCGCGTCGTAGTCCCACATGTCGTGGGGCGTGACCTGAAAGGCCCACCGCAGTTCGCCGGTGTCGGCATCGCGGGCAAGGATGGCACACGTCCACTTGTTGTCGCCGGGGCGCATCCCCGCGTTCCACGGACCCGGGTTCGAAGTCCCGTAATACAAGAGGTTGAGCGTCGGGTCGTACGACACCCAACCCCACACCGTGCCGCCGGCTTGCTTCCACGAATCGCCGGCCCATGTGGTGACGCCGAGTTCGGTGCCGCGATCCTGCGCGTAAAAGGGCTTGAAGCGCGGGCCGACGAGCATGTCCTTGTCCGGGCCCGCGCTGTAGCCGCGCCAGAGCACGCGTCCAGACGCCGCGTCGATCGCCGCGATCCACCCGC
>JANMPW010000550.1:0-1612 GCA_031370065.1 Acidobacteriota bacterium | reverse complement strand
ACCGCGAGCACGGTGCACGACTTGACGGCCTTGCCGTCCATGAGCACCGTGCAGGAGCCGCACTGGCTCGTGTCGCAGCCGACGTTGGTGCCCGTGAGGCCGACGGTCTCGCGGAGGTAGTGAACGAGGAGGAGGCGCGCGTCGACGTTGTGCTTTCGCTTGGCGCCGTTGACGGTGACGGAGACGGGATACTGCATACGGCCTCCGATTGGCGATTAGGTTCGCGGAGTATACCAACCGGGGTCGGCCGCTCTACTTCTTTTCGATTTGCTTGCGGACCGACTCGAAGAACGCGGTCGTGAGCTTTTTCGTCACGCCGCCCATCAGCCGCGCGGCGAGGCTCGCGATCGTGCCGACGACGTTGATGTCCGCCGTCCACGCCAGGCCCGTCGCGCCGCCCTGACCGTCGGTCAGTGTCATCGATGTCGTCGCGTCCACGCCGGAGCCCGGCGCCGTGCCGTGGGCCTTCATCTGGGCCCGGTTCGGCGGATCGAGGTCCACCCACTCCACGTCGTTGACGAAGCGGACCTTGACCGATCCGAAGCCGATCGAGGTCGTGGCCCGGAATTTCTTGCCGGGCTCGACGATCTCGAGCGACTCGAGGCCGGGAGCGGACTTGGAGACCTTCTCGGGATCCGTGAGGTAGTCCCATACCTTCGCGCGCGGGGCCTGGATCGAGAGAGTGCCTTCGAAGTGCATGGCGGGGTTTATACCGCAGTCGAAGCACCCGGACTTGAAAGGGATCCTTCGCTGCGCTCAGGATGACAAAGGAAGGCTGCGGCGGATTACGGAAGAGTCGGCGACATCTGGTGGATCAGAACGCGGTCAGTCGATCAGTACGCGGCAAGGGCGCGCGCCGCCCGGCAGACTTTCTCTGCGTTGGGCAGGAAGAACTCCTCGAGCGGCGGCGAATAGGGGACCGGCGTATCGGGCGCGGTGACGCGGATGAGCGGGCCGTCGAGGTATTCGAAGCAGCGCTCGGAGAGGACGGCGGCGATCTCGGCGCCGATGCCGCCGGTGCGGGTGGCCTCGTGGAGCAGGATCGCCTTGTTCGTCTTCGCCACGGATTCGAGGACGGTTTCCTCGTCCATCGGGAAAAGCGTGCGCAGATCCACCACCTCGGCGTCGATACCCTCGGCCTCGAGGGTTTTTGCGGCTTCGAGCGCGGTCCACATCATGGCGCCGTAGGTGATGATCGAGAGGTCGCGGCCTTGCCGGCGGACCGCGGCCTTGCCGATCGGCACGATGTACTCCTCGGACGGCAGCTCCTCCTTGATCCGGCGATAGAGAAACTTGTGCTCGAAAAAGAGCACGGGGTCGTCGTCGCGGATCGCGGCCTTGATGAGCCCCTTGGCGTCGTATGCGGTCGCCGGCTGCACGACCTTCAGGCCCGGCGTGTGCGCGAAGTACGCCTCCGGGTTCTGGGAGTGGAAGGGGCCCCCGTGCACGCCCCCGCCCGAAGGGCCGCGAATGACGAGCGGCACACCGACGCCGGTGCGGTATCGCGACTTCGCCGCGAAGTTCGTGATCATGTCGAAGGCGCACGAGATGAAGTCGATGAACTGCATCTCGGCGACGGGGCGCATCCCCATCATTGCCGCGCCCACGGCCG
>JANMPW010000477.1:0-1814 GCA_031370065.1 Acidobacteriota bacterium | reverse complement strand
GATGTCCGCTAGCGGGTCCCCCTGAATGCCGACGATGTCCGCAAAGTAGCCGGCCTTGATTGGGCCGCGCTGATCCTTGTACACATCGGCGGCCTTGTAGCCGTTGATGGTCAGTGCCTTCAGAATATCCTTTGCTGGAATGCCCGCCGCCTTCCACGTGAGCAGGAAGGCGATCGTCAGGTCGCCGCGATTCAGCCAGTCGCCTTTCTCGTTCTTCATCTTCTCGTTCCAGTAATCCATGTCTGTCGAGAAGGTGACGGGCACCCCCTTGTCGTAGGCGGACTTCAACTGTTCGGCCGCGTGTTTCTGGCCTTCTTCCGATCCGCGGTACGCCGTGAACGGCGTGTCAGTACTCGCAAGGTAGATGCCCTTCGCGGCCATCTGCGCATGCTGCTCGGGTGTCAGCTGCTGGCCGTGGGAGATGACGTGCAGGCCGGCGTCGATCGCGCGCTGGCCGCCCTCGCGCGTCTGAACGTGAGCGTTGACTTTCGCACCGCCCATCGCCGCTTCGGCGATGAACAGCTTGATGTCGTCCACCGAATAGCCCCACGGCTTGCAGTCGAGGCAGATCTTGATCACCTTCGCGCCGAACAGCAGGTTCTCACGCACCGCCTTCACGATTTCGTCGCGGCTGTTCGCCTCGAGGTACTCCGGATACACGATGTTGTGAAGCTTGTACATCTCGGGCGATGGCGTGAACTGACCACCGGTCGTGCTGATGATCAGACCCGACGGAATCACGGTCGGACCGGGAATCCACCCTTGCTCGATCGCCTGCCTGAGGGCCGTATCGGCGTACAAGCCGTTGTTGCCGACGTCGCAGATGACTGTGAAGCCCGATGAGAGCAGCTGCATCGCGTTCGAGGCCGCTTGGATGGACCTGAGCGGCGTGGGGTCGGCGATGTACGTGTAGTAGTAGATGTTGTTCTCGGGGATCTCCTTGTAGGTCATCGCTTCGTGGGTATGCGTATCCACGAAGCCGGGCACGACCGTGAGCCGCGACAGGTCAATCACCTCCGCGCCTGGAGGAATCGCGACGTTGCCCCCGACCTCCTTGATTCTCTCCCCCTCGACCAGAATGATCTGGTTCGTGGCGGCCGTGCTTGTCTCGGGATCGATCAGGCGCCCCGCCCGGATCGCCATCACCTTCTGGGTTCCCGCGGGCGCCCCTCCGCGTCCCTGGGCCAGAAGGCCCGAGCCGATGGCGACGAGGAGCACAGCGGCGAGCACCAAACGTTGCAACATCACAGCGTCTCCTTTGTCTCTAGAAATCGAAACGGAACCCGAGCTGCTGGCGGCGTTTCGGGCCTTCCGTCAGCGGGAGCCCGAACTGCGCCGATTGCAGGCTGCCCTGATAGCGCAGCCAGTTGTCCACGTTGAACACGTTGAACATCTCCCAGAACGCCGTCGCCGACCTCCGGCCGCCCAGGCGAATGATCTTGCTGACGCGCAGGTCGGTGCTCTTGTCCGTCGCCCCGCGACGCGAGCCGCGCGGCTCCGGACGATCCACGAACGGATCCAAATCGAGCTGCACGCTGGTCGACACGCTATAGGGCAGCGGGCTGCGATACGTCGTGATCCCCGCCAGTTGCACGTCGATCTTCGGCAACAGATACGCGGCGTCGAGCACCACATTGTGCCGCCGGTCGTTGTCGTCTGGACCGAGGTCCTCGTTCAGATCGAACGGGTTCGTCGTGCCGCCGGTGCTAATGCCGGTCGACGTGTTCGATCGCGTCTTCGACAGCGTGTACGATAACCCGGCTCGCCCGTTTGCGCTCGGCCTGTACTCGATACGCGTCTCGAGCCCGTTGTAC
>JANMPW010000441.1:0-11460 GCA_031370065.1 Acidobacteriota bacterium | reverse complement strand
GAGAAAGATCCAGCGGGACAGCGGCTTCAGCGCCGCGTCCACTCGGGTCAGGCCGGACTCGCGCAGGAGTCGCGTGTTGAGCCGGACGTTCTTCTCCAGCTTCGCGTCGTATTCCGCCCACTTGCTCTTCAGGTCATCCAGAATTGTGTCGGGCGCGATTTACCTGGTGGCGTGCGCAGAGCACTCTCGGGCAACGAGATCAGACCCCTCGACGCTTCATGGGCTACTTACCGGTGGAGATGCATGTGTCTCCCGGGGGGTACAACTGTCCCCCGGGCAGCTGCTCGTGAGGTGATGTCGAGTCTGGTGCGAATACATCATTCCAACGCCCGCACCGGAGACCACAATGGCCATCGGCCCAGTAGGCCGGAGGGATGACCCAAATCATAGACACGCAGTCTGTTCGAGCCACACTCGGGAGGCAACAATGAGCTTTTTTGCTCCCCGCCCTGCCGCCTCCTTCTCCTTTCGGGAGATCCTCTACGGGAAATCGGCGGGCGTCGCGCGGATCACGATCAACCGGCCGGACCGCTACAACGCCTATTCGACGGCATGCCTCGAGGAGCTTGCGGCCGCGCTTCGCGACGCCGCCTTCGACGACTCGGTCGGCGTCGTCGTCCTGACCGGCGCCGGGGATCGTGCCTTCTGCACGGGCGGCGACGTCAAGGAGTACGCGGAGACTTACGTGGCCGCGCCGCGCGACTACTGGAAGTACATGGCCCTCTTCCGCGCCTACATCGACGCGATCCTGTCGACGGGCAAGCCCGTGGTCGCTCGCATCAACGGTATCGCGGTCGGCGGCGGCAACGAGACGGTGCTCGCCTGCGATCTCGCGGTCATCGCGGAGCACGCCTATGTGGGACAGGTCGGGGTGCGCGTCGGCTCGGTCGCGTGCGGCGGAGCCACGCAATGGCTGCCGATCACGGTGGGGGACAAGCGCGCCCGGGAGATGCTCTTCACGAATCGCCCGATTCCGGCGCGTCTCGCCCTCGAGTGGGGGCTCGTCAACCGGGTGGCGCCGTCGGTACGCCGGGGCACGGAGTTCGTGCCGAACGCCTCGCCAGAAGAGATCGAGAAGGCTCGCAAGGGCGCCGACGGGTATTCCATCGATCTGTCGCGGCTCGACGACGAGGTCGACAGCCTCGCGCAGGAGCTGTTGCGGACTTTTCCGGAGTGCGCGCGCTACACGAAGCAGCAGACGAACTTCTGGAAGGACTTCTCGTGGGCGCTCACCGTGCGGCACGCTCAGGACTGGCTGGCGCTCCATTACACCGACTACGAGCCCTTCGAGGGAATGAGCGCCTTTGCTCACAAGCGGCCCGTCGACTTCGCCGCGGTGCGGCGGCGCGCCGTCGAGCCGGGCGGCTCGCCCGAAACGCCGTGGGGCGCCCACGTCCGGCCCTGCAAGTCCTGCGGAGCGGAGGGGCTGCCGGCCTCCTTCGCGCACTGCGGCGTCTGCGGAGGCAGGCTCGAATGACCGCGCGCCGCCCTCTCGCCGACCGGGTGGCGCTCGTGACTGGCGGGGCCAGCGGCATCGGCCTGGCCTGCGCGCGACGGCTGAAGGCGGAGGGCGCCCGGGTAGCCATCGCGGACGCCGATGCGCGGCGGTTGGCCGCGCTCCGGAAGAGCTTCGGTGGGGCGGATCTCTACGAGATCGACGTTGCCGACGCCGAGGCGGCGCGCCGGACGGTCGCGGACCTTCTCCGGCGGCGAGGGCGTCTGGATCTGCTCGTCCTGGCGGCCGGGATCTGCCGCGACGCCGTGCTCTGGAAGATGACCGACGAGGCGTGGGACCGCGTGATCGCGGTTGATCTCTCGGGTGCCGCCCACTACCTGCGCGCTGCGGCGGCGGCGCTGCGCCGGGGCCGGTCCGGGCGGGTCGTGCTCATCTCCTCGATCAACGGTCGGCGGGGCAAGTTCGGCCAGGCGAACTACTCGGCGGCCAAGGCGGGTCTGTTGGGCCTCGCACGGTCGGCTGCCCGGGAGCTCGCCTCGAGCGGCGTCACGGTCAACGTCGTCGAGCCGGGCTTCACCGACACGCCGATGACCGCGGGCCTGCCGGCCGAAGTCCGGCGGCGGGCGCTCGCGGAGACGCCGCTCGGCCGTGCCGCCGAGCCCGATGAGATCGCCGCAGCCGTCGCCTTCCTGGTCGGCCCGGGAGCCGCGCACATCACGGGCCAGGCTCTGGCCGTCGACGGCGGGCAGGCGCTGGGAGCGTGACCGCGATGACGACGATGAGCGGCTTTCAGCTGACCGCGCCCGGGGAGCCGCTCGCGCCGGTACGGCGCGAGGTCGCCGCACTCTCGGCCGACGACGTGCTCGTTCGCGTGGCCGGCTGCGGCGTCTGCCACACCGACCTCGGATTCTTGTACGACGGCGTCCGAACGCGCCATCCGTTGCCCCTGATCCTCGGGCACGAGATCAGCGGGCATGTCGAGGACGCGGGAATCCGTCATCGCGCGCTCGTGGGAAAGGCCGTCGTCGTGCCGGCGGTGCTTCCCTGCGGCGAGTGCGCCGTCTGCCGCGGCGGCCACGCAACGATCTGCGCGGCGCAGGTGATGCCGGGCAACGACCGCGACGGCGGTTTCGCGACGCACGTCGTCCTGCCGGGTCGCTTCCTCTGTCCCGTGCCCGGAGCCGCTTCGGATCCCGACGCCCCGCTCGGCGAGGCTCCGGGGCTGACGCTGCGTCATCTGGCCATCGTCGCCGACGCCGTGTCGACGGCATACCAGGCGGTCGAGCGCTCCGGCTTGCGCGAGGGCGAGCTCGCCGTCGTGGTGGGCCTGGGAGGCGTGGGGACCTTCGCCGCCCAGGTTGCCGCCGAGCGCGGCGCCGCGGTCGTGGGCCTCGACGTCGATCCCAGGCGGCGAGAGGCGGCCGCGAGAACAGGCGTGGGTCTCGCGCTCGATCCGCGAGAGATCGCGGGCAGAGAACTGCGCGCGCGCATCGCCGAGTTCGCCCGCGTCAGCGGCGCGCCTGCGACCGGCTGGACGATCCTGGAATGCTCCGGGACCTCCGCGGGCCAGCAGACGGCCTTCGGCCTTCTCGTCCACGGCGCGACGCTCATGGTCGTCGGATTCACGCTCGAGGCCGTGTCGTTGCGTCTTTCGAATCTGATGGCCTTCGACGCGCGGGCCCTCGGCAACTGGGGGTGCGCCCCGGAGCTCTATCCGGCCATCCTCGAGAAGGTGCTCGCGGGAAGGATCGACGTGGTGTCGCACGCCGCTCTGCGCCCGCTCTCCCGGATCGCCGAGGCGCTCGAGGACGTTCACGCCCGCCGGGTGGACCGGCGCATCGTTCTCGTACCCGACCGGGAGGAGAAGGCATGATCGCATCCGTCGAAACGGCGCCCATCCGCTGCACCGCCCAGCGATCAGGCGAGATTCAGAGGATCCTGCTCGACCGGCCCCGGGGCAATGTGCTGGATCTCGAGATGATCTCCGCGGTTCGCGCTCACCTGCGGGAGCTCGCGAAAGACCCGGGACCGCTCAAGCTCGTCGTCTTCGAGGGCGCGGGCGAGCACTTCAGCTTCGGCGCGTCGGTGCAGGAGCACCTTCCGGGAAAAGTCGCCGAGCTGCTGCCCGCGTTCCACGGCCTCTTCCGGGACCTCGAGGCGCTTTCGGCCCCGACGGCCGCCGTCGTCCGGGGGCAGTGCCTCGGCGGCGCCTTCGAGCTCGCGCTCTGGTGCGGCATGGTGTTCGCGGAGCCCTCCGCGCGTTTCGGCGTGCCCGAGACGCGGCTCGGGGTCTTTCCTCCGGTCGCCGCGATCGCGCTCCCATGGCGGATCACGGGCGCGAGAGCGACGCAACTGATCGTCGCGGGCGACACCTTCGACGCGCAGGGTGCGGCGGCGTGGGGCCTCATCGACCGGTGCATCTACGACGCGGAGGCGGAACTTCAGCGCTGGTTCGAGGAGTCCCTGGCGGACAAGTCGGCGGTGGCTCTGCGCGCGGCCTGGCGCGCGTCGCGGCGGTTCCTCGCCGCAGCGCTGGTCAATGACCTGCCCGTTCTCGAGAAGCAGTACCTCGAGGACCTGATGTCGCATCGCGATCCGGTCGAGGGGCTGACGGCGTTTCTCGAGCGCCGGCCGCCGGTCTGGTCGAACACGTGAGGCGAAGCGAGATCGTCGACTGGGCGGCCGAAATCTCCGAGGACCTCGAGTTCGGGGCGGCCCGGCGCTGGATCGCCGACAAACCGGGCCGCAAGGCCGTGGGCTACCTGCCCGTGTACGCGCCGCGCGAGTTGATTCGCGCCAGCGGAATGCTCCCCGTCGGCGTCCACGGAGCCGGAGACCGCCTCGAGATCATTCGGGGCGACGCGTTCTACCAGTCGTACATCTGCCATCTGCCGCGGTCGGTCGTGGAACTGGCCCAGTCGGGGCGCCTCGACCTGCTTTCCGGCGTGCTCTTCCCCGCCACCTGCGACGTCATCCGAAACCTGTCGGGCGTCTGGCAGCTGCTCTACCCGAATCTCTACGTGCGCTACCTCGATTTGCCCCAGGTGGCCGAGCCGGAGCTGGCGTCGGATTTCTGGCGCGAAGAACTGGCCGTTCTCGCGCGAGACCTCGGGCAGTTGAGCGGCGCGCCGCCGACCGACGCCGGCCTGCGCGAGGCGATCGGCGAGTACAACGCGGCGCGTAAGCTCATCCGGGAGCTGTACCGGGCGCGCCGGGACGCTCCGTGGAGCGTGCCGACCGAGGAGCTGTTCCTGCTCCTGCGCGCCGGCGAGGTCGTCCCGCTCGAGGAGTTCGTCGACCGCGCCCGCGCCTACCTGGCCGCGGTCGAGGCGGAGCCGGGCCGCGTCCGCGACCGGGCGCGCGTGATCGTCGTGGGAGCCTTCCGCGACCAGCCTCCGATCGGCCTGATCAAGACGATCGAGCGCGCCGGCTGCTTCATCGTGGACGACGACTTCCTGCTGGGGAACCGGATGATCGGCGAAGACGTCGCGCTCGACGGAGACCCGCTCGCGAACCTGGCGGAGGCCTTCGTCCGGCACTCCGTCCGGAACTCGACGTTGTACGAGCCGGATCCCGCGGGCAAGCGGCGCCTCATCCGCGAGCGCGCCACCGAGGCGCGCGCCGACGGCGTCCTCTTCGCGGCGGCGAGCTTCTGCGACCCGGCCCTGCTCGACCGTCCGATGCTCCGCGCCGGGGCGGAGGAAGCCGGCATTCCCTGCATCGCTTTCCAGTTCGCGGAGAACACGGGACAGTTCCAGCAGTTCCGAGAGCAGGCCGGCACGTTCGCCGACGCCCTCAAGCTCTGGGGAGGCGCCTGATGAGCGAGACCGAAAAGGACCTCTCCATGCTCCTCCAGAAGGACATGCTGGCCGAGCACTACCGCCGTCTCGAGGCGGCCCCGGAGACCGGGGAGCCGGTCGTCTACACGTTCGTGCCGGGAAACCTGACGGAGCTGATCCGTTCCTTCGGCGCCCTGCCCGTCCTGCCCGAGATCAATGCGCTGCAGTCGGCCATGCGCGGCAAGAGCCAGGGCTACATCGCCGCGGCGGAGAGGGCGGGTCATTCGGAGGACGTCTGCTCCTACGTCAAGTGCGACCTCGGAATGGTGAAGGCCGGCAACATCAGTCCGACCGGGACGCGGCTTCCGAAGCCGGACCTGCTGCTGCTCTCCTACACGGGCTGCTACACGTTCATGAAGTGGTTCGAGCTGCTCCGCGAGGAGTACCACTGCCCGATGGTGTTTCTCCAGATTCCGTACCAGGGCGATGGAGCGCAGTCGCCGGCCATGCGGTCGTACGTGGCGCGCCAGATCCGCGAGAGCCTGATTCCCGCGCTCGAGAAGGCCACCGGCCGCGCATTCGACGAAGAGCGGCTGCGCGAAAATCTGCGGATGAGCGCTGCCGCGGAGGACGACCTCGTCGCGGTTCTCCAGTCCGCGAAAAAGACCCCGAGTCCCATCGACGCCTACTTCGGAGCGGTCTATTACGTCGGGCCGATCTTCTCCGCCTTCCGGGGGACCGAGGAAGGCCTCGCGTACTACCGGACACTCCGGGCAGAGGTGGAGGGACGCGCCGCCCGCGGCGAAGGCCCGACGACGCCGGCCGGCCGCCTCGATCGGCAGAAGTACCGCCTCGTCGTCGAGGGGCCTCCCAACTGGACGCACTTCCGGGAGTTCTGGCGCATGTTCGCCGACGAGGGAGCGGTCGTCGTCGCGTCCACCTATTCGAAGGTGGGGGGGACGTACGACCTCGGATTCCGCCACGATCCCGGCGACCCGCTCGGCACGCTCGCCGACTACTGCAGCGGCTGCTATACCAACCGCAACCTGCCCTCGCGCGTGGAGATGCTGGCGCGCTACGCCGAGGAATATCGGGCCGACGGGTTCCTGATCCACTCGGTCAAGTCGTGCAATTCATTCTCGGCGGGGCAGCTGCCGATGCTGCGGGAAGTGGAGCGCCGGACCGGAATCCCGGGGGCGTTCATCGAGTCGGACCTCGTCGACCCCCGCTACTTCTCCGCCGCCAATCTCAAGAACCGGCTGGAGAGTTATTTCCAGATGCTCGACGCCAGGAAAGCGGGGGCGCCGGCGTGAGCTGCGTGGTCGGCATCGATCTCGGTTCGACGACCACCAAGGCCGTCGTTCTCGACGAAAGGGGAGAAGTGCTCGGGCGTGGGATCACGAACTCCCGCTCGAACTACGACCTCGCGGCGGAGCTGGCCCGAACGGAGGCCTTCATCAGCGCGCGGTTCCGGCTGCTCGAGCGCGAAGTGGAGCGAATCGCCGGGCCGGAGACGCTCACGCGACTGCTGCGCGCTTTTCGGCTCGAACAGATGTTGGTCCAGCTCGCGACGCTGCGCGTGCGGATCGAAGAGGAGATCGGCCGGGGCGCGCCCGGGGAGCGCGACGCGCTCGCCGCCGCGGTCGGAGGGATCTTCGCCCGAATCCGGGCCGAGGAGGAGCTGCGATTCCAGGACCCCCATCCTCCGGAGCGGTCCGACTTCTTCCGCGATGCCGCCGGATCGGCATACGCCCGCCTGGCCCAGGAAGGGGCGCAGGAACCGGGCGCCGGCATCACGTTCGATCGGCTGCTCGGGCTTTACGACCAGTGCATCGTGCGGGTCGAAAACGAGCCCGTGGAGCTCGGTTTCCGCGAGAACATCGGCAAGGCGCTCGATCGCGCGGGCGAGACGCCGGGCGTGCGTGCGGCCGTCGATGCGGCCCTGACGGCGGACCTCGGTGTTTCCGCCACGGTCGGCACCGGATACGGGCGGGCGCGCCTGCCGTTCCCGAAGGAGCAGATCCGGTCGGAGATTCTCTGCCACGGGCTCGGCGCCCACGTGCTCTTTCCGGCAACGCGGACCGTGCTCGACATCGGCGGGCAGGACACCAAGGCGATCCAGGTGGACGGGAGCGGCATCGTCACGAGCTTCCAGATGAACGATCGGTGCGCCGCGGGGTGCGGACGGTACCTGGGATACATCGCCGACGAGATGAACATGGGCCTGCACGAGCTCGGTCCGCTCGCGCTCGAGAGCCGCCGGCCCGTCAAGATCAGCTCGACCTGCACCGTGTTCGCGGGAGCGGAGCTGCGCGAAAGGCTCTCGCTCGGGGAGAGGCGCGAGGACATCCTGGCGGGGCTTCATCGGGCCGTCATCCTGCGCGCGATGAGCCTGCTCGCGCGCTCGGGCGGAATCGCGGACGAGTTCACCTTCACGGGAGGCGTGGCGCGCAACCCGGCCGCGGTCAAGGCTCTCGAAGGGCTCGTCGCGGAGAACTACGGCGCGCGACGGATCAACATCTCGGCCGACAGCATCTACACGGGGGCGCTGGGCGCGGCCCATTTCGCGCTCCGGGGTGCGGTCGCGTGAGCGTGACGGCGGGAATCGACGTGGGCTCGGCCGCGGTCAAGGTGGCCGTGATGCGCGTGGGGGAGGGGGAGGATCGGATCCTCTCCCACGCCGTGGCCCGCGTGCGCCGCCGCAGCGTGGCCGACGTGGTCGTGGAGGCGTTCGGCGAGGCGATCGGGGCGGCCGGCGTCGAAGAGCTCGACTACGTAGCGACGACCGGAGAGGGGGAGAGCACGCCGATCGCGACGGGCCACTTCTACGGGATGACGACGCACGCGCGTGGGGCGCTGTACCTCGAGCCGCGGGCGCGCTCGGTTCTCGATGTGGGCGCGCTCCATGCCCGGGCCGTCGTCATGGATTCCCGCGGCAAGGTGCTCGGTTACAAGATGACGAGTCAGTGCGCTTCGGGGTCCGGCCAGTTCCTGGAGAACATCGCCCGGTATCTGGGTGTGGCGCAATCCGGCATCGGGGCGCTCTCGATGTCGGCGGAGAAGCCCGAGGCGGTCAGCTCGATCTGCGCCGTGCTCGCGGAGACCGACGTGATCAACATGGTCTCGCGCGGCCTCGGTGCCGCCAACATTCTCCGCGGAATCCACGACAGCATGGCGGGCCGCTTCGCGCGCCTTCTCCAGTCGCTCGGCGTCGAGGGAGTCGTGTTCGTGAGCGGAGGGCTGGCCGCGGACGACGGCCTGGCCGCGGCGCTCGAGGCGGCGCTGGCGCAGGGCGCGGCGAAGGGGAAGGCGGCGCCCGAGGTGGCCCGCCATCCGCTTTCGGCCTACGCTGGAGCGATCGGGGCCGCGCTCTGGGGAGCATTTCGCCGGCAACGGGTCGGCATGGAGGGCGCCGCATGGACGAAGAACGCGATCGCGTGACGGTCCGCCTGCTCACCCTGGCGGACGCGCCGCGGTTGGTCCGCATGGATCAGGCGATCACCGGCCGCAACCGGACCGCGTGGTACGAGGGCAAGTTGAAGCGCGCGCTCAAGGAATCCGACCTGCAGATCTCCCTCGGCGCCGAGGTCGAGGGCTTTCTCGTCGGCGCGGTGCTCGGATCGCTCCACTACGGCGAGTTCGGCCAGCCTGAGCCGATCGCCGTCCTCGACACGATCCTGGTGGATCCGGGTTACGCCCGGCGCGGCGTCGGCTCGGCCCTTCTCGAGAACCTCACGCGTAACCTCCGGGCCCTCGGGATCGAGCGGCTGCGCACCGAGGTCGCCTGGGACGAGCATGACCTCGGCCAATTCCTGGGCCTCCGGGGCTTCGTTCCCGCGCCGAGACTGGTCCTGGAGCTGCGCCTCGGAGCACTGCCGGCCTGACCGGCTCTTCCGGGCGGCCTGGCGGGCGCCGGGGGCTATTCGTAGACCGGGCTCTCAGGGACCGACGAGCGCCTCGACGCTTTCGCGAAAGACGCGCGTGTGCAGATCGATGTCGGCCTCGGTCGTGGCGGGCGAGATGAGCGCCATGTTGTGGAACGGGGTCATGAGGATGCCGCGATTGAGGGCCGCGAGGTGCATGTACCGATCGAGCTCGGGGTCGATCGAGGCGGCGGCCTCGGCGCCGTTCTTCGGGGGCGTTTCGCGGAACCAGTACTCGGCGCGGCAGCCGAGCTGCGTGACGTGCCAGGGGAGCCGGTGCTCCTCAATCACGCCCTCGACTCCCTCGGCGAAGCGGCCGGCGAGCGGGATCGTCCGGGCGTACGCTTGCTCGGTCAGGACGTGCTCGAGGGTCGCGCGCATCGCGGCCAGCGACAGTGCGTTGCCGGCGAGCGTCCCGCCGATGCCGCCCGTGTCCGCCTCTTCAATGGTGGTCGCCGCGCGGATCCGGTCGGCCACTTCGGCCGACAGTCCGTAGACTGCCGCGGGCACGCCGCCGGCGATCGGCTTTCCGATCGTCAGGATGTCCGGCGAGAGGCCGTGCGCCCGCGTGTAGCCGCCCGGCCCCGCCGAGATCGTGTGGGTTTCGTCGATGATGAGCAGTGTTCCCGTGCGGCGCGTGATCTCGCGCAGCGCACTGTGAAAGCCGGGCTCCGGATGCACGATCCCGATGTTCGTCATGACCGGCTCGGCCAGCACGCAGGCGACGTCGCCCTGCGCGAGGGCCGATTCGAGCGCGGGGATGTCGTTGAACTCGACGACGCGGGTCGTCTCGGAAGGGTTGACGGGCGGCCCGAGGTTGCCGCTGCGAGGGCGGGCCTCTCCGTTCTTCAGCGTGATGAAGGTCTCGTCCACCGTGCCGTGGTAGCACCAGTTGAAGACGAGGATGCGCGGGCGCTTCGTGATGTGGCGCGCGAGGCGAATTGCGAAGCGGTTCGCGTCGGTGGCCGTGAGCGTCGTCTGCCAGTAGGGCAGGCCGAAGCGGCGCGCGAGCTCCTCGCCGATCCAGATGGCGTCCTCGGTCGGCAGCATGAACGTGATGCCGCGGCGCGCCTGGGTAGCGAGCGCCTCGACCGCCGCGGCGGGCGCGTGTCCGGTCATCGCCCCGGTGTCGCCAAGGCAGAGGTCGAGGTAGTCAAGCCCGTCCGCGTCGGTAAAGTGCGCTCCCGACGCCTCCCGAACGAAGACCGGAAAGCTGCCCGCCCAGCGCGCCATCCAGTTCATCGGAACGCCGCCGAGGAGGCTCTTCTGCGCTCGTTCGAAGAGAGCCCGCGAGCGGGGGTGCGCGGCGGTAAATTGCTCCTGCTCCCGTGTCAGGAGGGCTTTGATCCGTCTTCGATCTATAGTCATGGCGCGCCGGAATCTTATGCCGGCCGCTGAACTTCGGCCCCGGCCGGACGTATCAACCGCAACACAGACAGTCTCTTGTAAGGAGATCCGCATGCGCTCCGTCAGAAACCTGCTTTGCCTGTTCGTCGTGACCTAGGTCACTACCGACGCCAAAGAAGCATTGCCGCTTCGCGGGAAATCCCGTACCTTAATAGGCAACGCGACCATGAAAACAGATGCCTTGATTATCGGGGGTGGGCCCGCCGGGTCGGCCGCCGCGATGTTTCTCATATGGGAGGGGATCACACCCGTGATCCTCGAGGCGGAAACCTTTCCCCGCTATCACATCGGAGAGTCGCTGACGGGGGCGGGAGGCAAGGCCCTCCGCGACTTGGGGCTAGAGGCGGAGATGTATAGGCGAAAGTACCCGACCAAGCAAGGGGTCAAGGTCTTTGGCCAGAGCCAGAGAGGCACCTGGTTCGTCCCCGTTACGGGCCGCGATGCAAACTGGGAACTCTTCGCCTGGGATACCTGGCAGGTGCGGCGCAGCGATTTCGACAAGATGATGCTGGACGAAGCCGTGACCCGCGGGGCGACCCTCTTGCGGGGCAAAGCGATCAAGCCGCTGACGAACGACGGCTCGGTGCGGGGTGCGCAGGTCCGCATGGCCGATGGCGGCGTTCAGAATATCGAGTCGGAGATTCTCCTCGACTGCTCCGGCCAGGCGACCTGGTTGGCCAACCAGCGCGGTGTGACCGGCCCCAAATATCTGGGGGCCTATGACAAGCAGATCGCGATCTTCTCGCAGGTGGTCGGTGCCATCCGCGACGACGGCGGGACGCGTGACACTCACAAGGACAACACGCTGATCTTCTATCAGAAGAAATATCATTGGGCCTGGTCTATCCCGCTCGATGGCGACGTCGTCAGCGTGGGCGTCGTGATCCCGGCCGCC
>JANMPW010000131.1:0-7869 GCA_031370065.1 Acidobacteriota bacterium | reverse complement strand
CCACCGGCGCGGCAAAGAGACCGGGACCGATCTACTACTTCGTGCCAGTGTTCCTCCTGGGGTTTCTGCCGGGCCTTCCGTTCTTTTTCGCGGGCCTGCGAAGCTGGCGCAAATTCCGGCGGGAGGATGAGGACGCCTTTTTCTTCCTCCTGTGGTTTCTGGCGGTCGTCGCGTTTTTCTCAATCTCGAAGAGCAAGCTGCCGCCCTATCTCTTTCCGGCCGCGCCGGCCGCCGCCGTGCTCGCCGCGCGCGGGCTCGACGGCGGGCGCCGCCTCTGGATCATCCAGGCGGTCCTCGCGACGGCGCTCGCGGCGGCGCTCGTATTCCATCCTGCGACGCGCGCCGAGATGATGCGCCTCGACCTGGCCGCGATCGGGGCGCCCGCGCTCGCGTTCCTCATCGTCCTGTCGTGGGCGGCGGTCCTCTTCGCGGGAAATGCTCCCACGCTCGCGCTCGCGGCCGTCGCCGCCGGCTGGGCAGCGTTTTTCGGCGCCGTCGTCCTCGGGTGGCCGAAGCTTCCGCAGGCGCGCTTCAACGCCGAGCTGGCAGCCGCGGTGCGGAAAGCCGCCGCGCCGTCAAACGCGGCCTTCGTCGGCTACAAGACGTATCTCAACGGCGTGGCGTGGGAGCTCAAGACCCCGATCCCCGTCGCCGACTACCGCGGAGAGCTCGAGCCCGAATTCGAGTCCCGGCTTCCCGTGCGCGACGCGCTCTTCTGGCCGAAGGAACGCTTCTGGGAACTCTGGCGAAGCGACCGCCCCGTCGTCGCGCTCGTGCGCATGAAGGACCTCGTCGAGCTGATGACGGCCGCCCCGCCCGCCAGAGTGGTCCGGTGGGCGGGGAGGCATGCCATCGTGGCGAATTTTCCGGACTGACGGGCGAAGGCCGTCATCCCGAGGAGCGAAGCGACGAGGGATCCCGAGCTCGACGAGTCCGGGATCCCTCGCGTCGCTCGGGATGACAGAAGCCGGTCTGCTGACTGCTGACTGCTGACTGCTGACTGCTGACTGACTACGGGATATACCCCTTGATCGTCCGCGTCGTGATCCCCGGCTTCGCGACGGAGACGGCGACGGCGCGGTACTCGCCGTCGGGCTTCTGGGAGTCGGTGCGGAACGCGAGGATGTACTGGGAGCGCAGCTCTTCCTCGATGCGCCTGGTGATCTCGCCGATCTTCGCCGCGGAGCTGATGTGGAACACCTCGCCGCCCGACTCGCGCGCAATCTCGTTGATCTCCTTGCGGATGCCGAAGTCGAGAACCGAGATGCCGACCCCGACGAAGTAAACGGGAGCCCCGCCGGAGCGCGCGTAACGCAGCAAGGTCGCGAAGTCGACGTGGGAGTGGTTGTCCGCGCCGTCGGTGACCACGATGAGCGCCTTACGCCCCTGCAGCGTGCGGAACTGGTAGAGCCCGAGGACGATGGAGTCGTACAGGGCCGTCGCCCCCCGCGCGGAAGTCTCCCGAGCGGCGCGCTGGAGCGCCACCGTGTCGCCCGTCAACTCCTGCACCATGTGCGGCTGCTCGCGGAACTCGATGATGAATCCCTTGTCTTTCTCGTGGATCATGCCTCGGAAGAGCTCGGCGGACGCGTCGTGGACGAAGGGCATCGACTTCTCCATCGAACCGGACCCGTCCACCACGAGGCCGATCGTCAGAGGCAGCTTCTCGGCGATCTCGAAGCCGGTCAGCTTCTGCGCGCGCCCGTCCTCCTGGATCGAGAAGTCCGCTTCGGCGAGTCCCCTGACGAAGTGGTTGTCCTTGTCGAGGGCGGAGACGTGGAGCTGCACGACGTCCACGCGAACGCTTTCGATGGTCGTCTTCGGCCCCTTCAGGAACCGGATGTCGTTGGCTTCCTTGCCGTCCTCGGCGATGGCCGTCGCCCGCAGGTACTCCGACTTCGAGTACTCGGTGAACGGGATCGTCACTTCATAGGGGCCGGCCGCCGTCCAGGTCTTCAGTTTCTGGTCGCCGAGGAAGAGCTCCACCTGCCTGGCCACTCCGCCCCCGATCGACTGGACCGCCACTCTGACCTTCACGTTGCCCGCCGCCGGATCCGGCTGCGGCAGGATCTTGACCGCCAGGCGCGCCGAGCCCTGGTTGATCGCCCAGGCGTCTTCGTCGATCACCTTTCCGTTGGAGTCGTAGCCGACGGCCCGGACGGTCTGCTTGCGTGGCACCTCGCCGAGATCGATCTCGACCGAGTACGGCGGCCTGGTGCGCCGCACGATCAGCTTGTCCTCGAGGTAGAACTCGACCCTCGTGATTGGCGGCGACACCTCAGCTTCGAGGCGCAGCAATCCGACAGGCGCCTCGCGGGATGGCGGGAGGATCTTCAACTTCGAGTCGCCCGGACCGGCCGCGGCGCGCTCGGCCTCGTCCGCGATGACGATGGCCTCCGCCGCCGGAAGCGTCGACGCCTCGGTGGGCGCCATGTCCGGCGAGAACAGCGTGCCGACCTCGGGCACCGAGAGATCGATCGTGGCGTCGCCGACCTCGCGCCCGCCCGGCGCGACGAGCGTGAGCTTGAGCTTGTAAGTCCCCGGCTCGATGGAACGGAGGAAGGCGTACTGGAATGTCATCCGCTCGCCGAGCTCGCCCGAGACCGGGTACTTGAAGGCCTGGACGATTTCCTCGCCCCGGACGAAGGTGCCCTGCAACTCGCCCGAAAAGCTCTTGAGGCCCCGCTTGCCCGCCGCCATGGAGAGCTCCGGGGCGCGCAGCCGCAGGCGGACGACCGTTTTCAGGCCCGCCATGCCGAGGTACTCTGCGGTCACGTAGAGCGGGAACTTCCCGGCGGAGGTCGAAAGGTCCGTCTCGCGCGTCTGGGCGAATCCGGCGGAACCGGCGACGAGAGACAGCGCGACCGCGAATACGGCGGGTAGGGCTCTGGATTTCATGCTGACGGAACGAACGGCGGGACGGTGGGGGGGAATTCCCGGTACCTACGACGCCAGGGCCTCTTCGGCCGCCCCGATTCTCTCCAAACCTGCGAAGAACTCGACGACCGCAGCGCGGAAGTCGGCCGGGGTCTCGAGCTCCGAGATGCGGACGCGCAGGGCCCGGCCGTGGGGCAGGCCGTTCGTGTACCAGCCCGTCATCGTGCGCAGCTTGTGGAGCGCCTCCTTCGGCTCGAACGCCGTCTCTTCGATCGCCGAAAAATGGGCCAGCATGAGGTCGCGCCGCTCTGCGAGCGTCGCCTCCTGTGCCGGCCTGTCCGCGAGCCGGTCGGCAATCTGTCGAAAGATCCAGGGGTTCTTCATCGTGGCCCGCCCGATCATGACCGCGTCGCAGCCGGTCTCCGAAAAGAGCGCCAGGGCATCCTCGGGCACGCTCACGTCGCCGTTGCCGACCACCGGGATCGAGAGGTGGCGCTTCAACTCGGCGATGCGCTGCCGGTCGGCCTGCCCGGTGTACATCTGCCTCGCCGTGCGGGCGTGCATCGCGACCGCGGCGACGCCCTCGTCTTCGCACATCCGGCCAAGATCGAGAAAGTTCATGCGGTGGTCGTCGAGGCCCAGGCGGAACTTCACCGTCAGCGGCATCGTGAGCCTCTTCCTGACCGATCGCACGATCTCGCGCGCGAGCGGCAGATCCCCCATGAGCGCCGCGCCGGCGCAGCCCTTCAGGACCTTGTTCGCGGGGCAGCCCATGTTGATGTCGCAGACGTCGGGCCCGAGCTCCTCGACGATGTCGGCTGCAGCGGACATGCGCTCCGGGTCCGACCCGTAGATCTGGATCGAGAGCGGCCGCTCCTCGTCGGAGAAGAGCATCTTGCGCCGTTGCCGGGCGTTGCCCCGCGTGATCGCCTCCGAGGAGATGAACTCCATCGTCACGAGGCCCACCCCCCCGATTCGCCTCAGCATCAGTCGGTACACGTGGTCCGTGATGCCTGCCATCGGGGCGAGCACGAGGGGGGAATCGATGCGGAGGGGGCCGAGCTGGAGCATCGGACCGCCAATCTTAACGTCTCCCCACCCTGTTTGGAGGGATGCGCCGGCCCCCCGGGGCTTGGTAGGATTACCGGGGTTTCACTTTCGGGAGGTTCTCATGTCCTCGACGGCCGCCGCGGCCCGGAGCGACGACTCGCTCTGGATCAACAACAAGCGCTTCGATCTTGTCTTCCTGACGCTGTCGGGGGCGCTCGTCTTCTTTCCCTACCTCTCGTACGGACTCCTCCAGCGCCTCGGCGTGTCCGGGGCCACTTCGAGCCTCATCGTGGGCCTGTCGGTGACGCTGCTCGTCGGCGGGCCGCACATGTACACGACCTATCTTCGAACGGCGCTCGAGCCCCGCTTCCGGGCACGGTACGGGATCATCGCCTACCTGCCGCTCGTCGTGATTCCGACGCTCGTCATCCTCGGCGCCCTTTACGCCTTCATCCTGCTGCTGACGGGATTCTTCCTCTGGGCCTCGCTCCACGTCACGCACCAGGCCCAGTACATCTCGGAGACCTACCGCATGCGGACGGGAAAGCCCACCCGCGCGCTCGACCGGTGGCTCGACGGCGCGGTGATCCTGGGCTCCCTCTACATGATGGCCATGTACAAGTTCGTCGAGAACCGGTTCGCCCTCGGCGACGCGGTCCTCTTTTTCCCCGAGTTTCTGAAGCACCGCTGGGTGGCGGTGGCCTTCACCGTCGGCTACGCCGCATTCTTCGTCTTCTACGTCGTGAAGACGTTCGGCGAGATCCGCCGCGGCGAGACGACCTGGCCTCGTCTGCTCTTCATGACGATGACCGTCTGCATGGCCTTCGTCGTGCCGCTCTTCGACAACCTCGACATGTCGTTCCAGGGCTTCAACACCTGGCACTCGCTCCAGTACATGGCGCTGACCTGGTTCATCCTCGGCCGCCAGGCCGAGAGGGGGCAGATTGGCAGCAGCCTCGGGCGCGCCCTCGCCGGTAAGGAAAAGACGAAGAAATTCTACTTCGCGATGGTCGGCGCAACCATCTCGGCCGGCGTCATCTACCTCTTCCTCTGGAAGGGGCTCCATTTCCCGCAGGACAAGAGCTACTACGTGGTCGTGCTGTCCTTCCTGCTCGTCCACTACTTCTACGACCACATCCTCTTCCGCGACTTCGAGCCCCTCGAGCCGATGCGAGGACGAGAGCGGATCGCGGCATAGGGGCGAGTTCCAGGTTCCAGGAGAGGATTACTTCAGCAACTCCTGGTAGGTCTTGACCTCGGCGTAGCCCTTCGGCTTCTCGAAGAGGTCGGGATCGGCGCCGACGCGCACGTCGAGCAGCTCCGTCGTCGTAAACGGCTGGTACTCGTCGCCCGGATCCTTCTTCTCGTGCGCGATTTTGACGACCACATCGCCGAGGTCGCGCGCGACCCAGATAATCACGAGGTCGCCCGAGGGAAGAATCATCCGCCAGCGGTCGCACGGATGGAGTCCGTGGGCGGCGTCGCCGATCTGCTTGATCTGGCCGCCGAACCGGTCGGCGTAGGCGCGCGGATCGAACTTCGGCTCCAGCGGATACCCGGGGACGATCTCGTCGGTCGGAGTCCAGGTCGTCTCGAGGATCCTCTTCGTGGACGGCCGGACCTGCCAGACCTTCTTCAGGTCCGGGCGAAGGATCTTGATGAGCGCCGCTCCGTCCACGGAGGCCTCGACGCGCCGGGACTCACCGCGCACCGCGACCCCGAAACGCTCGTCCTTCGAGAACGCGAGGATCGCCCGGTAGCCGTCGTTCACGACGGTCTTCAGTCCGCCGCCGCATGCGATGGCCAGGAGCAGGGCCCCGGCCAGAACGCCGCGCCCGGCGCCTTTCACGAAGCGCTCGGAATGAGAATGAGCTTGTCCTGCGGGGTCCCCAGCGGCTCGCTGCCCGTCTCGGTCACGACGTAGTCCTCTTCGAGACCGAACCCGACGCTTCCGCCCATCATCCAGGGCAGCTCGACTTCGAGCGCGGGCTCGATGGCAAAGGTCTGATCTCGCTCGATCGTGTAGGCGCCGAGCTTGCCGTAGCGGTCCGGCCACGCCGGCGCGAGCAGCGGCCCGAGGTCGTGCGTGTAGACGCCGATGGGGTGGCCCGTCGCGTGCTGGAACTCCTCGTACCCGGCGTCGGTGATGACCTTGCGCGCCGCGGTGTCCACGGCCGTGCCCGTCGCGCCCGGCTTCAGGGCCGCCGCGGCCGCGCGGTTGGCGGCGCGGACCGTCTCGAAGGCCTTCTCCACCTCGGGCGGCGCCTGCGTCTCGCCTGGACGCAGTACGTATGCGAGCCTCTGGATGTCGGTCTTGTACCCGTCTTCATCCATCCCAGAGTCGATCCGGACGATCGAGCCCGGCTGGATCGTCGCTCCCGAGGCCGCCGAATGACCGCGCGCGAGGCCCGCCATGACGTTCGGGTCCTGGTCCTCCTCCCACGAGGCTCCGAGACCCATCTCCCTGCGCCGCTTGCGGATGAAGTCGGCGACGTCTTTCTCCGTGGTCTTGCCGGGAATGATGACGGCCGGAGACAGCGCCTCGGCGAGGATCATCTCGGTCTTCTTTACGAGGCCGCGCAGTTTCGCGATTTCCGCGGGCGTCTTGCGGCTGCGGTAGGAAACGAGGAGCGCCTCGGCCGAGACGAGCCGCTTCGAGTAGTCCGCCCCGAGCGTGTCGCGAAGCCACTGCAGGTTGCCGGCCGTTATCCCGTCGGCGAGGGGCTCGTCCTTCGACATGTTCACCGCGATCAGCTTCGGGTTCAGCTTCTCGATCTCGGCCTTGAGAGCAACGCCGGCGCCTTCCTTGCCGTATGGCACGACGCGCGTGTAGAGCCCCGACTTCTCGAAGGTCTCGGTGTCGTAGCTGGCCACGATCGCGACGCGCTCGAGGTGATCGCCCTTGTCCACGAAGAGGCACGCGGCGCGGCCCACGGCGTGGTCGGCGGCGACATCGAAGGCGACCGGATCGGTCGTTCCTTCGCGCGTCACCACGAGCCAGGCGTCCACGCCCGAGCGGCGCAGCGCGGCCACCAGATAGCGGTCCATGCGCTCCTTGCGCGAGCGGGCCTTGAGCGGCCCCTGCGGCGCGGAGGGGGTTGGCGTGGGCTTGGGCTTAGGAGGCGTGGGCGGCAGCATCAGCGCTGCGACGAGCAGGGCGAAGATTTTCATCGGCAACAACTCTAGCAGGCTGCCCTAGGCCGCAACCCTGCCGGCCCGGCGAACCCCTCTGCCATAATCCGCCGGCGTATGAGTTGGTGGGAGTCGTGGTTTGGCGAGGAGTACCTCGACCTCTACCCGCACCGCGATGTCGAGTCGGCCCGCCGCGAGGCCGCCTTCGCCCTCGCGCACCTTCCGAGCCAGCCCACGCCGCTGCTCGATCTGTGCTGCGGCTCGGGGCGCCACTCGATCCCGCTCGCCGAGGCCGGTTCGCCATCGGTCGGGCTCGACTACTCGGCGCCGCTGCTCGATCTCGCGCGCCAGCGCGACCGGCACCTCGCCCTCGTGCGCGGCGACATGCGGTCCCTTCCATTTCGCGACGGCTCGTTCCGCACCGTCGTCAACTTCTTCACGAGCTTCGGCTACTTCCTGACCGAGGCCGAGAACACGGCTGTCGTCGCGGAGATCGAGCGCGTGCTCCAGGGCGGAGGGGCGTTTCTCTGCGACACCTTCTGCCGCGACCACGTGCTCGCGCGCCTGGTGCCGGAGGAGCGCCGCTGCTGCGGCGAGAAGGAGTACCGGATCCGCCGCTCGTGGAACGCCGCTACCGCGCGGCTCGAGAAGGAGATCGAAGTCCGGCGCGCGGGCTCGGCGGAGATCTTCCGCGAGAGCGTGCGCGCGTACGCCGCCGACGAGCTCGTGGCACTGCTCGAGGGGGCGGGCCTGTGCGTCGAGAAGGTGTGGGGCGACTTCGACGAGACCCCCGCGGGGCCCGATTCGCCG
>JANMPW010000411.1:0-6510 GCA_031370065.1 Acidobacteriota bacterium | reverse complement strand
CGTCGTGGACGCGACCCAGGGCGTCGAGGCACAGACGCTCGCCAACGCCTACCTCGCCACGCACCACAACCTCGTCATCGTGCCGGTCATCAACAAGATCGACCTCCCCTCCGCCGAGCCCGAGAAGGCGCGCGAGCAGATCGAGCAGGTCGTGGGGATCCCCGCCGACGACGCGGTCCTGACCTCCGCCAAGATGGGCATCGGAATCGAAGACCTGATCGAACGGATCGTCCGCGACATCCCCCCGCCGAAGGGGGATCCGCAGGCGCCCTTGAAGGCACTGCTCTTCGACTCCTGGTACGACCCGTACCGCGGCGTGACGTCGCTCGTGCGCATCCTGGACGGAAAGCTCGAGCCGCGCATGAAGATCCGCGCGATGGGCACCGGCCTCGAGACGGACGTCGAGGCGCTCGGCGTGTTCCGGCCGCAGTCGGAGGAGGTTCCCTCCCTCTCGGTCGGAGAGGTCGGATCCCTCTGGGGCAACATCAAGGACCTCCACTCGACGCGCATCGGCGACACGATCACCGAAGTCCGCCGGCCGACCGCCGAACCGCTGCCCGGCTTCGCGGAAGCCAAGCCCATGGTCTTCGCCGGCCTCTTTCCCACCGACGCCGACGAGTACGCCAACCTGCGCGACGCGATGGAAAAGCTGCGCTTGAACGACGCCTCGTTCACCTTCGAGCCTGAGAACTCGACAGCGCTCGGCTTCGGCTTCCGCTGCGGCTTTCTCGGCCTCCTTCACTTGGAGATCATCCAGGAGCGCCTCGAACGCGAGTTCGACCTCGACCTCATCACGACCGCGCCCGGCGTGAACTACCGGGTGACGACGAACAGGGGCGAGGTCCTCGAGATCGTCAACCCGAACCACCTGCCGGCGGCCAATTACATCGAGCGGATCGAGGAGCCGTACATCACCGCGACCATCATCACGCGGGACGACTTCCTCGGCGGCTTACTCAAGCTGTGCGAGGATCGGCACGGGACGCAGAAGTCGCTCGAGTACCTGGCCTCGAACCGCGTCGTCCTGACCGACGACTTCCCATTGACCGAGGTTGTCCTCGACTTCTACGACAAGCTCAAGTCGATCTCGAAGGGCGACGCCTCGTTCGACTACGAGTTCTCGGGATACCGCGAAGGGGACCTGATCAAGCTCGATCTGCTCGTCAACGGGGACCCCGTCGATGCCCTGTCCCTGATCGTCCACCGCGACGCCGCGGCGGTGAGGGGCCGGTTCCTCGCGGCGAAGATGAAAGAAATCATCCCCCGCCAGATGTTCGAGGTGGTGATCCAGGCCGCGATCGGCTCGAAAATCGTCGCCCGGGAGCAGGTTTCGGCGATCCGCAAGAACGTGCTCGCCAAGTGCTACGGTGGCGACATCACGCGCAAGAGAAAGCTGCTGGAGAAACAGAAGGAGGGCAAGAAACGCATGAAGCGGGTGGGCCGAGTGGACATCCCGCAGGAAGCGTTTCTCGCCGTGCTGAAAGTCGAATGAACGATCCGAATGCCGCCTCGGAAACAGCCCCGCGCACCCAGTCGACCGCGCGCGAATGGTACGAGTCCCTGCTCGTGGCCGGAATCTTCGTGCTCTTCGTGCGGGCATTCATCGTGCAGACCTACCAGGTGCCGACCGGCTCGATGGAGCGCACGATCCTCGTGGGCGATCACCTGCTCGTCAACAAGTTCGCCTTCGCGCCGCGCCTTCCGGCCCTCGCGGGCCTGCTGCCGTACCGCGACGTGCACCCCGGCGACATCGTCGTCTTCAAGAAGCCCGGCGACGACGTGAATCCCGGCAACGTCCTCGTCAAGCGCGCCGTCGCGAAGGGCGGCGACACCGTGCAACTGCGGGACAAACGCCTCTTCGTCAACGACAAGCCGGAGGAGCGCGCCTCGATCCAGCACATCGACCCCGAAACCTACCCCGACAATCCCGCCGTCGCGGACATGGCGCGGCGGCGCGACCAGTTCGGCCCGTTCCAGGTCCCGCCCGACGCATTTTTCGGGATGGGGGACAACCGCGACAACTCGCTCGACAGCCGCTACTGGGGCGCGATCCCGCGCGCGAACATCTTCGGCCGCCCGGTCGTCCTCTACTGGTCCTATGAGGCGGAGCCGAACTCCCACATCTGGCACGGCCCCGTGGCGAAGATCCGCCAGCTCGGAGACGTCGCCGTCCATTTCTTCTCGCGGACACGATGGGACCGGATGTTCACGGTCGTGAAGTAACGACCGGGCCGCCGGCCTGCGGCCCGCGGCCGGGGCTGCGCGAGCGGGCCGACCCGGTGCTCGGGGCGATCGTCTTCGCCCTCTTCGCCCGGACCTTTCTGTTCCAGGCGTTCGAAGTTCCGAGTCCCTCGATGGAGAAGAACGTGCTGACGGGGGACCGGCTTCTCGTCAACAAGTTCCTGCTCGCGCCCCGCTCGAGCCCCCTCGACCCGGTGTTGCCGTCGCGCGGCGTCCGGAGGGGAGACATCGTCGTCTTCCGTTTTCCGGAAGACCCGCGCCGCGACTTCCTGAAGCGCGTCGTCGGCCTTCCGGGAGAGACCGTCGCAATCCGCGACAAGCGCGTATTCGTCGACGGCCGCCTCCTCGACGAGCCCTACGCGTTCCACTCGGACGACCGCGTCTGGCCGGACGATCCTTCCGTTCCCGGCGACCGGCGCCGGCGCGACCAGCTCGCGCCCAAGGGCGTCCCGGAGGGCTCGTACTTCGTCATGGGCGACAACCGCGACGACTCGAACGACAGCCGCTACTGGGGCGCCGTGCCCGCGGGCCACATCGAGGGCCGCGCGCTCTTCGTCTACTGGTCGTTGCTGCCCCGCGGCTCCGACGCGCCGTCGGGCGCGCGCGCCGTTGCGCGACTTCCCTTCGACCTGCTGCGCCGCACGCGCTGGGGCCGCCTGTTCCGGCCCGTGCGTTAAATCGTGCGAATCGGGTTAGAATCCCGGAAAAGACTCTTGGAGGAAGAACGCATGACACGTTCACGGGCAGTCCGGGGAGCCGCCAACGTCGGGTGCATCGTGTGGCTCGTCATTCTCGGCTTGGTGGGCTACGTCCTCTACAAGGTCGTGCCCGTCAAGATCGCATCCTCGGAGTTCTATGACGTGATGCAGGAGCAGGCGGCCTTCGGCTCCGTCAAGGACCCGAAGTTCATCGAGTTCGAGATCCTGCGCAGGGCCCAGGAGCTCCAGGTCCCGGTCACGAAGGACAATCTCAAGATCACGCGCATCCGCGAGTCGATCACCGTCGAGGCGCACTACGAGATCACGATCGACTTCTTCAACGGCGCCTACAAGTACGTCTGGAAGTTCGACCCCGTGGTGATACGGCCGCTGTTCGCGGTGTAAGGGAAAAAGTTTCGAGTGCCGGGTTTCGAGTTGTCGAACGACTCGGGACCCGGGGACCCTGAACTTCTGGCATGACGTCGGGCCCAGCGACTCTGTCCATCTCGGCCGTCTCGCGGAGGACCGGCATCCCGATCTCCACGCTGCGGTTCTACGAGCGCGAACTCGCGAGCCTCTTTCACATCCGCAAGACCGCCGGCGGTCACCGCCGCTATGGCGAGGACGACGTGGACCGCTTCGTCACGGTGCGCCGGCTCACCGAAGCGGATGGACTCGGCCTTGCCGAGGTGCGCCGGGCGGTCCTCTCGCGCGGGGAAAACGAGGCGCTGCGCGGAGAGATCGACCGGTTGCTCGAGGTCCAGGCCGCCTCGGCCGGCGCCATGGAGGCCCTCGCGCAAAGGGTCGCGGAGCTCGAGGCCCGCGTCGCCGCTCTCGAGGCCGGGCCGCCCCGAAGGAGGCGGTGGCTGACGGGGCGTGAAACCTGAAAACGAAGGAATGGAATTTTCTTCCGTCCAAGGTGCTTCCTTCCTTTCTAAGGAGACTTTTGCGATGAAAACAATGCGTACCCTGCTCGGCCTGGCCTTTCTCTCGGCCGCCGCTCTGTCGGCGCTCGCCGAGGGCCCGGCGATCGGCGCCACGGCGCCCCCGTTCGAGCTGAAGACGATCGATGGAAAGCCCTTCTCGCTCGCCGACGCCGAAAAGGCGAACGCGCTCGTCGTCCTCGTTTTCATCTCGACCAATTGCCCTTACTCCAACGCCTACAACGACCGCATGCGCGACATTGCGAACGCCTATGCGAAGAAGGGCATCCTCTTCGTGGGCGTCAACAGCAACTCGACCGAGACGGTGCAGGACGCGGTGGACCACGCGAAGAAGAACGGACACACGTTCGCGATCGTGAAGGATACGGGCAACAAGGTCGCCGACCTCTACGACGCAAGGCGCACGCCCGAGGCGTTCGTGATCGGTAAGGACGGCAAGCTCCAGTACCACGGACGCATCGACGAGAACTACGAGGACGCGTCCAAGGTCACCTCGCCCGACCTGAAGAACGCGCTCGACGCCCTGCTCGCGGGCCAGCCCGTCGTCAAGGCCGAGACCAAGGCGTTCGGCTGCACGATCAAGCGTGCCTAACTTTCCGCTCTCAGCTCTCAGGTTTCAGCGGAGGGCGGCGATTGCCGTCCTCCTTTTTCTCGCACTCGCGGCGCCGGGCCGCGCCGCCGACGCGACGCTCTTGACCGGCGCACTGGACGGCAAGGAGCTCGCCGCCGCGATCGCCCGCGAGAAAGGACACGTCGTCCTCGTGAACTTCTGGGCGACCTGGTGCGTCCCGTGCCGCGAAGAGTTTCCGGACCTCGTCCGTCTCGAGAAGGCATACCGGGATCGCGGGCTTCGCGTCCTCGGCGTGTCGACCGACCTCGCGAAGGACCTTCCCAAGGTCGAGAAGTTTCTGGCCGCCGGACACCCGGATTTTCCCAACTACCGCAAGAAGAGCGGCGGCGACGACCAGGATTTCATCGAGTCCGTGGACCCGAAGTGGGGCGGCGAGATTCCCTTCACCATCCTCTACGGGAAGGACGGGAAAAAGGCGCGCGTGCTCTCGGGAAAACAGTCGTACGCGGATTTCGAGAGCGCCGTCTCGGCGCTGCTGCGCTAGGTCAGGCGGCCTTTCCGCGCGGCGCCCTGCGCCGCCCGCCGTCGAGACCCCAGACCCTGCCCGCGTCCACGGCAAAAAGCAGCAGGAGGAGCAGGCAGGCGAGTTTCGGGGTGAGGCCCGACGTGATCCAGTCATTCCAGGAGGCGCCCGGACCGGGTCTTGCCTCGCCGAGAGCGATCGAGAGCATCAGCAGCGCACCCCCCGCCGCCGCGGTCCGCGTCAGGAATCCCGCGACCAGTCCCAGCCCCACGGCCAGCTCGCCGAGGGCAAAGACCCACGCGAAGAGGCCGGCGTGGGGGACGACCGTCGATTCCAAAAAGTGCCGCCATAAGGGGAACGAGCCGGCGGCGATTCCCGCAGCGTGCTTCGCGAACCCTCCGGTCACGAAGTCGCCCGCAAGCTTCGACAGACCCTCCGCGACGAAGAGAAGGCCTGTCAGGATCCGGACGATGGCAGTCAAGCGCACGGGCGCAATTCTAGCCCGCGTAAACCTCGGGCGGGTTCGGCGCGTCGGAAAGGCAGTGGTCTCGGCCGCAACAAACCGTTACCCGTTTGGGACACCCGAGGGCCGCCGAGGCCGGCAGGACGGGCCCTGCAGCGCATCAGCACGTGGACTGGAATTTGCTAGAGTTCGGATCGTTGGAAAGTCCAAGAGGGGCCCACGCCCCAAGGAGATCCCGGATATGAAGCTTTCGCGCATCGCGCTCGTCGCATTCCTCGCCGCCGGACTGGTGCCTGTCGCCGCCCCCGCCCAATCCCCGGCGAACCGGAACAAGGTCGTGCCGGTCGCCCCGAGGGCCGAAGCCGCATCCAAGGCCTCAGCCGTGATCCCTCCGTCGTACTCGGTCGAGGTGCCTTACGTGCGTAGCTACGCCCCGCCGGGAGGCGGCCAGAGCGGGACGCTCGTCCTGAACCAGTCCCACAGCTTCACCATCACGCTGCTCGCCACAAATCAGCACAACAACAACGTCACCGGCGCGGGCGTCGCCCTTCCGCAAACCGACACCTTCGGCTACTTCTCGCTTCCCTCGATCACGAGCAACCCGAGCAACCCCGAGGTTTTCGTCAAGATCCTTCTCGCCCCCAATGGAGGCTACTGGGTGTTTTACGGTCACCTGACGGACCTTATCTACGACCTCACCGTGACCGAGAACGCGTCGCAACTCTCGCAGACGTACCACAAGAACGCCGGCAACGAGCCTGGCGGGTTCGACACCACCACATTCGGAGCCCCGCGCGCCGTTACGACGAACACCAAGGCCGCCCCGGGAGCCCTCCCGGACGCGTACGTGCGGACCTCCGTCGACATCTCGAACAACACGACGACGGACGGCGTCGCGGCCGACATGCAGTACTGCTACTCGACCGCAGGAGCCTTTCAGGGATGCACGACTCAGAGATCGGTGTCGCTGGCGCACTACGATAACTTTCATCAGGACGACATCGTCGGCTACCTCGGCTCGCTCGGAGATCTTGCGCCCAGCGCCGTGCAGGATTCGATTGGAACATTTC
>JANMPW010000410.1:0-11482 GCA_031370065.1 Acidobacteriota bacterium | reverse complement strand
ACCCGAACGTCTGCCGCGTCTACGACGTCGGCGAGATCGAAGGGCGACACTTCTTGTCGATGGAGTACGTCGACGGCGAGGACCTGGCTTCGCTCTTGCGGCGCATCGGACGGCTTCCTCCCGACAAGGCGATCGAGATCGCGCGCGAGATGTGTGCGGGGCTTTCCGCGGCGCACGACAAGGGCGTGCTGCACCGGGACCTGAAGCCCGGCAACGTCATGATCGACGGCCGCGGCCGCGCGAAGATCACGGACTTCGGCCTGGCCGTCGGCGTCGACGACGACAAGGGCGGCGCCGAGGTCTCGGGCACTCCCGCCTACATGGCGCCCGAGCAGCTCGCGGGCCGTGGCGCGTCGATCCAGAGCGACATCTATGCCCTCGGCCTCGTCCTCTACGAGCTCTTCACCGGACGAAAGGCCTTCGAAGCCGCGACGCTCGCCGAGTGGCGGCGCAAGCACGCCGAAGAGCAACCCACGTCACCCTCGACGGTGACGCCGGGCTTCGACCCGGTCGTCGAGCGCGTCATCCTGCGCTGCCTCGAGAAGGATCCCAAGGCGCGGCCGAGCTCCGTCGCCAAAGTCGCCGCGGCGCTGCCCGGGGGCGATCCGCTCGCCGCCGCGATCGCCGCCGGCGAGACGCCTTCGCCCGAGATGGTCGCGGCCGCGGGCGGTGACGAAGGCATGAAGCCCGCGGCCGCGTGGGCTTGCCTGCTCCTGATTCTCGGCGGCCTGGCGCTTGCCGCATATCTCTCCCCGCGCGCGTATCGCCACGGCAACGTACCGCTGGAGAAACCCCCGGACGCGCTCGTTGAGAAATCGAAGGAGATCGCCCGGAGGCTCGGCTACACAGACAAGCCCGCCGACACCGCCTGGGGTTTTTCCGGCAACGGCAATTACCGCCGCTGGGTCGAGGAGCACGACCCATCGAAGGACCGCTGGAAAGGGATCGAGTCGGGGCGCCCGGCGGCGATTTACTTCTGGTACCGGCAAAGCCCCGCCCCAATCATCCAGGAGCGCTACCGCGGCGACGACACCGCGGTCATAGACGCGACCGAGACCGATCCGTCGCCGTTGATCGCGGGGATGGTCGGGATCGAGCTCGACCCGCTCGGCCGCTTGATCCGCTTCGAGGCGGTGCCGCCTCCGGCGAGAGCCTCGACGGCCGCCGACCGACCGCCCGATTGGGAAGCGCTTTTTGCCGAAGCCGGGCTCGATCGCACGGCCTTCGCGCCCATCGAGCCCCGGTGGCTCCCTCCTTTCTACGCAGACTCCCGGGCGGCTTGGACCGAAAGCAAGCCGGAGCGCCCCGATCGCCCACTGCGCGTCGAAGCCGCCGCGGACCGGGGCCGTCCGGTGTACTTCGAGCTCGTGGGACCATGGAGCCGTCCTCCCCGCATGCCGCCGAGCGATCCGGGAACCGGGTCGAAGGCCTCCCAGTTCCTCATCCTGGGCGTATTCACGGTGCTGCTCGTCGGCGGCGGCCTGCTCGCCCGACGAAACCTTCGCCTCGGTCGCGGAGACCGCCGCGGAGCGATGCGTCTGGCGGCGTTCGTTCTCCTCTGTTTCATGATCTCCATGGTGCTCGAAGCGCGCCATGCGGGCGGCGTCTCGGAGTACGACCTCTTCATCCAGGGACTGGGCATGTCGCTGTTCGCCGCCGGCCTCAGTTGGTTGTTCTACATCGCCCTGGAGCCCCTCATCCGGCGTCGCTGGCCGGACTCGCTAATCGCCTGGACACGCGTGCTCTCGGGACGGTTCACCGATCCGCTCGTGGGACGCGTTCTGCTGGCCGGCGCGCTGCTCGGCGTCTTCTATGCCATCTCGTTCGAGGCCGAGCAGCTCACGCGCCGGGCCTTCGAGGCGCCACCGCCGATTCCGCGCTTCGACTGGAATCAAACGCTGCTCGGTCCGCGCATCGTCGCCGGCGAACTTGTCGCCGCGTCGGCGGTGAGCATGTTCCTCGCGCTCGGGTTTGCCCTCCTCTTCTTCCTCTTGCGAGCCGTCCTTCGAAAAGAATGGCTGGCCGCCGGAGCCGTCGTGCTGATCTTTGCGGCTCCCCTCGACGGCGGAGGATGGATCGCGGCTGCCTTCGGCGTCGTTCAGGCCGCTGCCTATATCTTCGTGTTCCGTCGCTTCGGCCTCCTCGCCATCGTCTTCGGCAATTTCTTCGGGCACTTCCTGGAGTTCCCTCTGACGACCGACTCCTCCGCCTGGTACGCCGGGACGTCCCTGTTCCTGCTCAGCGTTCTCGCCGCGCTCGCGATATATGGTTTCCGTATCGCGCTCGCCGGCCAGCCGATGTTTTCCGGAAAGAGCCTTGACGATTAGGAGGGACTCGATGCTGCCTCGCCGCTCCATCCTCGCACTCTCGCTGCTGCTCGCTTCGGCCCTGGGCTTTGCCCAGGAGGGCTTCGGTCCTTTTACGGCTGACTTCCCGCCCGAGGAATTCGCTGCGCGGCGCGCGAAGGTCTACGACGCGATCGGCGACAAGGCCTTCGCCGTCGTCCAGGGGGCGCCGAGCCCCGCGGGCTACACCCGCTTTCGGCAATCCAACGACTTCTATTACCTGTGCGGCATCGAGGTGCCGCGCGCGTATCTCCTCCTCGACGGCGCGGCGCGCAAGACTACGCTCTACCTGCCGCACCGGGACGACGGCCGCGAGAAGGGCGAGGGCAGGATGCTCTCGGCCGAGGACGGCGACGAGGTCAAGAAGCTCTCGGGCGTGGACGCCGTGTACGGGACGGATCTGCTCGCCGAGCAAATGCTCGGCAAATACCACCGCGGGGGCTTGCGCAGTCTCTTCACGCCGCTCGCGCCCGCCGAGGGCGCCTCGATGAGCCGCGACCTCGCGCTGAGGAGCGTCGCCGAAGTCGGCTCGGATCCGTTCGACGGCCTGCCCTCGCGGGAGGGCCGCTTCGTCACGCTCGTGCACGAGCGATTTCCGGTCTTCGAGGTCCGGGACCTCTCGCCCGCGCTCGACGACCTGCGCCTCATCAAGAGCGCGCGCGAGCTCGCGCTGATCCGCAACGCCACGAAGCTCGCGGGACTCGCCATCCTCGAGGGCATGCGCTCGACGCGGCCCGGCCAGTACGAGCACGAGCTCGACGCCGTCGGCAAGTTCGTCTTCTGGCGCAACGGCGCGCAGGGCGACGCGTACTACTCGCTGATCGCCAGTGGCCGGAACGCCTGGTGGCCCCACTACAACGCCGGCAAGCGCAAGATGGAGAGCGGCGATTTCCTCCTGATGGACTACGCGCCCGACTACGACTACTACGAGGCCGACGTCACGCGGATGTTCCCGGTCAACGGGAAGTTCTCGCAATGGCAGAGAGAGCTGTACGGCTTCTACCTCGCCTGCTACCGGGAGATCCTCAAGGCGATCGCTCCCGGAAAGACCGGCGCGGAGGTTATCCAGCAGGCGGGCGCCGCGATGGACCCCATCCTCGCCGCAGCAAAGTTCTCCAAGCCTTCGCACCGCAAGGCGGCCGAGGATTTCGTCGCGAAGTACAAGAAGAGCGCCGAGGGCGAGTACCCGTACCTCGGCCACTGGGTGGGTATGGCGACGCACGACGACGGCCCGCACAAGGGGCCGCTCAAGCCCGGCATGGTCTTCACGATCGAGCCGGCCCTCACGGTGCCCGAGGAAAAGATCTACGTCCGCCTCGAGGACATGATCTTCATCACGGACAAGGGCGCGGAAGTCGTGTCGACCGACGCGCCATGGGACATCGACGCGATCGAGAAGGTGATGAAGGAAGAGGGGATGCTGGAGCGGTACCCGAGGGTGATTCCGCCTCCCGGACCGTGAACCTACGACCCGGGTTCCACCACCACCGGCTGCGGGGCGGGCGGGATTTCGGGCTTGGGCCCTCCCGCCTCCCAATCGACCCTCCCCGCGATTTCCACCCACGTGGCGCCGCCGCGGACGGTGTCGATCGTCAGCGGCAGGTCCGGGGGCATCTGGAAGAGCTTCAGGTCCGTGTAGCTCTTCGTCAGGAACGGCGTCAGGAAATTGATCACGAAGCCGACGACGCCCTTGCAGTGCGTCTCGACCTTGACGTCCCGAAGAATGAAGGCCCGCGCCGGCTTGTCGACAAAGAGGCTCGCCGAGGCCACCGGCGCGCAGTACTGCGAGAAGAGTTTTTTCAACCGGTTCGAGGAACGCTTCTCCGCCGTCACCTCGATCGACAGCGTGAAGCACGACTCGCCGCAGGGCCGGAACATCTTCGGCACGATCGCGAAGTCGACGTGCTTGATCGCGAGGTCCTGCTGCCACTTTGCGGCGAGCGCCGCCAGCGCCGCCTGCTCGATGGGGCCCCAAGGCGCCTCGAACACGTACGTGCCCGCGACCTCCCCGTCCTCACCGCCCGCATCCTTGAGCATGAGCGAGGTCGCGAACGGCCCGTGGAAGTCGAGCATCAGCTTCTTCTGGGGGATCTCGTCGATCGGATACTTGACGACGAACGGGTAGTCGAGCTGGTAGTCGAACGTGATCTCGAGCGGCCCGGTCGCGCGACCGTCCACGACCGTGAGCCCCGGCGTCTTGACGTGGATGTCGGAGGCCGAGATCGTCGCGCCCTTGCGCGACAGCGCTCCGGTCTTGCCTGCGAGGTCGAGCTTCGCGACGCCCGAGAACTTTCCCGCGGATGTGACGCGGACCTGCGAGACGTCGAAGGTCGAGCCCTGGCCGAGCTCGACTCCCATGCCTCCCGGGACGACGAACTGTCCCGAGGACAGCTCGAAGAAAAGATCGTCGGCCGAAAAGGACGAGGCGAGCTTGCCGTCCTCGCCGCTCTTCACCTCGAAGGCGCCGCCGCGAAGCCGGCCCTTCGAAATCGCGCACATGTTCCTGTCAAACTGCATCTGCCCGTTTTCGATCTCGCCGTCGATGTGCCCGGAAAACTCCACGAATTTCGGCGCGTCGTTGCGTCCCGGGCGCAGCACTCCCTTCTCGATGTCCAGCCGCACCGGCTCTCCGGACGCTGGCTGCGCGGCCGTGCGAAAGGAGAGGAACGGCTCGAGCGCCACGGGGCGGTCCGGAAACGCCGTCAGCGTCATTTTGTGGATGCGCACTTCCCGGATGAGGTCCGTGAATGCCGGCGTCGGCGAGGGCGGCGGCCCGGACGGCGCCGCGGCCGGGGTCGCCGCGGGCTTCTTGCCGCCGAGGATCTCGCCCTTGAGGACCGAGGGCACGTCCGTGCGCAGCTCCAGCTTGCCGACGGCCGACCGCGCGATCCCGCCGAAAATCGCGACGATCGGCTTCCAGATGCCGAGCCCCTTGAACTTGAGGTCCGTGATCCCCTTCGGCGACTCGAACTCGAGCGACTCGATGGAGATCTTCGGCCGCAACCCCTTGCCGCGCACGATCAGTCGCCCGTTGTCGACGCCGAAGTGCATCTTCGTGACGACGCCGTTCACCGCATCTGCCGTGATGCTCGTGCGCGGGGCCCCCTCGACTTCGAGCGTGTATTTGGGGATTGCCGGGACGCTGCCCGCCAACAAGTCCGCCTCGACGTCAAGATGTCCGTCCTTGACGAGGGCCCCGAGGCGATCGAGCGTCGCGCCCGTGCCCGCGTCGGGAGGGGGCGTGGGAGCAGGTTGACCGAAAGCGAGCTCGCCGGAGGTGAGCAAAACGAGCGCCACAGACAGACCGCGGGTCCAACGCACGAACTTCTCAATATCACGCGCCGCTGAAAAGAAGACCTCTCATCTTTCATGCACTGCGATATACTGCAATGCAATGCGTGATCAATTGACCGTCCGCCTCCCCCGGGAACTCTCTCAGTCGCTCGCGGCAGCAGCCCGCCGCGCGCAACGGAAGAGGTCCGAGATCGTCCGCCTGGCTCTCCAGGCCTATCTCGGCGAGCCCGCGGCTCGGCCGGGCCGGGCCTACGACCGCGTCCGTCACCTGATCGGGGCGTTCGATTCTGGAATTCCCGACTTGGCCGAGCGGCACAGCGAGTACATCCTCGAGTCCCTCAAGCGTGGGCGCTGAGCTCCTACTCGACACCGGCGCTCTGGTCTCTCTGCTCGATCGGGCGCAGATCCACCACGGCGCATGCCGGCGATTCCTGGACGGCTGGGAAGGGACGATCGTGAGTACGGAGGCCGTGCTCACCGAATCCACTTATCTGATGGGCCGCCTCTCTGGCGGCCGCGCCGCCGCCATCGACATGTTCCTGAGTGGCGGTGCGACTCTTCTACCTCTGACGCGCGGAATGCTGCGCCGGGCCCACGCCCTCGTCGAGCAGTACGCCGATCTTCCGATGGATTTCGCGGACGCAACGCTCGTCGTCCTCGCCGAGGAGCTCGACGCGAATCAGGTCTTCACCACGGACCGTCGCGACTTCGAGATCTATCGAATTCACGGCCGGCGCCGCTTCCGTCTCGTGCCGGATTTGAGCGCGCCCGCTTGACGGCCGACACGATCGCGGCCGTCTTCATGACCGGCCCGGGACGGCCGCTCGAGCACGTGCGCCTGCCCGCGCCGCGGCCCAAGCCCGGCGGCGCGGTCCTCGAAACGGTGGCGAGCGAGGTCTGCGGCACCGACGTCCACCTCTCTCACGGGCGCCTCTCGGGTGTTCCGTACCCGATCATTCCCGGCCACGTGAACGTGGGGCGCGTGCTCGAGACGAACGGGTCCCTGCGCGACGTCGAGGGCCGCGACATTCCGCTCGGCGCGCTCGTCACTTTCTACGACGTCTACGGGACGTGCGGCGCCTGCTGGCATTGCCTCGTCGCGAGGGCCGCGACGAGCTGCCCGCACCGGCGCGTCTACGGGATCACCGCGCCGGCCTCGGACGGGTTGCTCGGCGGCTGGGCCGAACGGATCGAGATTCTTCCTGGCGTGAGAGTCGTCCCGCTTCCCGAGGGACTCGACGCGGAGGATTTCCTGGGCGGCGGCTGCGGCCTGCCGACCGGGTTCCACGCCGTCGAGCGCGCTCGTGTCGCCATGGGCGACACCGTCGTCGTCCAGGGGAGCGGCCCGGTCGGATTGAACGCCGCGATCTTCGCGCAGTTGGCGGGCGCGATTCGCGTCTTCGTCGTCGGGGCGCCGCGGGCGCGGCTCGAGGCGGCGCGGCGGCTCGGGGCCGAGGACACGCTCGACATCTCCGAAGCGCAAGACCCGCAGGACCGCGTCCGCTGGGTCCGCGACCGCACGGCCGGCCGCGGCGCCGACGTCGTCATCGAAGCCTCGGGAAATCCCGCCGCCGTGCCCGAGGGTCTCGAGATGCTGCGCGACGCGGGGCGCTACGTCGTCGTCGGTCAGTACACGGACGGAGGCGACGCGCTTCTGAATCCCCACCGCGACGTCAACCGCAAGCATGCGACGGTCCTCGGCTGCTGGGGCTACGAGTTTTCCCATCTCCACCGCGCTCTCGCGCTGATGGCCAAGCACCGGGAGCGCTTCCGCTGGCGAGAGCTCGTCACGCGCGAGTACCCGCTCGCCCAGGCCCAGGAAGCGCTCGCCGAGATGGAGCGGTTGGGGGTCGTGAAAGCGTTGATCCGCCCGTAAGTTGCGCGGGCGGCCCAAGGGCCGTCCCTACGACTTCCTTCTCTCCTCCCGCAGCCATGACGGGTCCGGCACGCGGACGCCGAAGGCGTGAGAGGCCAGGCGCAGGCCGACGACCGTGAGGGAAGCGAGGACGCCGGCGACGATAGGCGAAAGCCCCGCGAGGTGGGCACCGATGTAGACCCACGCGCCGGCAAAGGACGAAACGGCGTAGAGCTCGCCCGGACGGAAGATCACCGGGATCTCCATCGCGGCGACATCGCGCAGCACTCCGCCGAAGGTGCCCGTGATGACGCCCACGAGCGAGGAGACAAAGAGCGGCAGACCCTTGTCCACCGCAAACCCGACTCCCGTCATCGTGAAGAGGGCCAGGCCCATCGCGTCCACGACGACCCCCTGGCGATGCCAGCGGCTGGCGCGCGCGTAGAAGGCCCGGCTGTATACGAACGCCACGCACAGCGCGACGATGATGAGCAGGTACTGATCGTGGCTAATCCAGAAGAACGGGCGGCGGTCGATCAGGAGGTCACGCAGCGTGCCTCCGCCAAAGGCCGTGACGATCGCGAGGCTGTAGGTCCCCACGATGTCCATGCGTTTGCGAGCGGCCGTGATCATCCCGGACACGGCGCACACGAGCACCGCCGCAGCCTCGAGCGCGGTTCCAATCGGGATCGTCTTCACGTCTTCACGTCGTCACGTCGTCACATCGACCGGGGCCGCGGCGCCGGTGGCTGCGGCGAGAGGATCGGAAAGCCGTTCGGGCCGATCGGCTGCGGCGTCGACCCCGGAGAGCCGGGCGGCGCAAGGATGGGAAAGCCATTCGTCCCGATGCGCGACGGCGGCACGAAGGGTGGCGGCAGCGGGGGCCGGGGCGGAACGTAGCCCCCTCCGCCCCAGTACGATCCGTAGTAGCGGTAGCCCGAGTCCATCGTCATGTCGGATGGCGGCACGTTCGGGACTACCGGCGGGGGCGCGGCGTAGTTCGGGCCCTCGAGGGCACGGCCGATGAACACCGACTGCCCGGGGACCAGGCCCTCCTGCGGCGGCAGCTCGGAAAGCGAAACGATCTTCTCGACCTCGGAGGCGGCCAGGCTCATGTAAATGCCGTCCGGGTACCTATGAAAGAGGTAGACGCGCCCCTTCCGGACCGGCTGGTCGGCCGCGTCAATCCGAGAACCCCCGCGCACCTCGAGGGCGTAATAGGATGTGGCATCCCCCTCGGAGGCGGCGAGAATGGCGGCAATGAAGAGGCCTGCGGCGCGTTTCATGGATCCCCCCCGGCCTTTGGGCCAGGCTCCCAATGGTATAGACTCCTAGGTCTGGGCGGAACAGGGCCGATTCAAGGGTGGTGGGGGCCCCGCCTAGCTCAACAACCAGGACATCGAGGGTCGAAGAGTATGTCAGTCCGAAACGATTCGGACTCCGGGCCTGACAGCGCTCGGAGCGGCACATCCCGAACCTCTGTCGAGAATGCCGTCGAGGCGGCTAAGCGCTATCTCCTTTCGACTCAGGTCTCCGACGGCCACTGGGTCGGGGAGCTCGAGGGCGACACCATCCTGGAATCCGAATACGTCCTGACCATGCACTTTCTCGGACGCACCGGCGAGCAGCGCGTCCGGAAGGCCGCCGAGCACCTGCGCCGCAAGCAGTTGCCGACAGGCGGCTGGGCGATCTACGAGGGTGGGCCCGCCGAGGTCAGCTCCTCGGTCAAGGCCTATTTCGTCCTGAAGCTCATGGGCGACGATCCGAATGCGCCCCACATGGCCCGCGCCCGGGAGACGATCCTCTTGCTCGGCGGCATCGAGGCCTGCAATTCCTTCACGCGGATTTATCTGGCGATCTTCGGGCAGTGCTCCTGGGACGACACGCCGGCCGTACCGCCGGAGATCATGCTGCTGCCCGACAACTTCGTCTTCACCATCTACAAGATGTCGGCGTGGTCGCGCGGCATCGTCGTGCCGCTCTCGGTCATCTGGGCCTCCAAGCCCTTCTGCCCGGTGCCGGACCGCGCCGCGATCCCCGAGCTGCACGTTCCCCGGCCGGAGCTCCATGTGGAGCGCGGCCGCCGCGAGCGCTTCTGGCGCGAATTCTTCACGCGGGTCGACCGCTGGCTCAAGCGACTCGAGGCCGCGAAGTTCACTCCCCTGCGCGGCAAGGCCCTCGCCGCCTGCGAACAGTGGATCCACGAGCGCCTGGTCCTGTCGGACGGACTCGGCGCGATTTATCCGCCGATCATCAACACGATCATCGCCTTTCGCTGCCTCGGCTACGCGATGGATGACCCGCGCCTCCTCGCGCAGGTCCGGGAGCTCGAAAAGCTCGAGCTCGAGGACGAGGAGACGCTCCACGTGCAGCCGTGCTTCTCGCCGATCTGGGACACGGCCCTCGTGATCGAAGCCCTTTCCGACGCGGGTCTGCCCGCCGACGATCCGGTGTTGCTCAAGGCCGGACGGTGGCTGCTCGACCGCGAGGTCAAGGAGGTCGGCGACTGGAAGAAAGCCTGCCCCGAGGCCGAGCCGGGCGGCTGGTACTTCGAGTACGCCAACGAGTGGTACCCCGACACCGACGACACCGCCGAAGTGCTGACCGCCCTCTCCCGCGTGCGGTTCCCTGGAGAGTCCGAGGACCTCGCGCGCCAGGGCGCAGTCGCCCGCGGCCAGGCCTGGATGCTCGCCATGCAGAACCGCGACGGCGGCTGGGGCGCGTTCGATAAGGACTGCGACAACGAGGTCCTGACCTACATCCCCTTCGCCGACCACAACGCGATGATCGATCCGAGCTGCGAGGACATCACGGGCCGCGCGCTCGAGGCCTTTCACTCGATCGGCGTACCGTCGGGGCATCCAGCCGTGCGCCGCGCGGCGGCGTTCATCGACGCCAAGCAGCTTCCGGACGGGACCTGGTACGGACGCTGGGGCTGCAACTACATCTATGGCTCGTTCCTCGCGCTGCGCGGATTGCTCCACGCCGGCGAGGACATGCGCCAGCCGCGCTTTCAGCAGACGGCGGACTGGATCCGCTCGCACCAGAACGCCGACGGCGGCTGGGGCGAGCTGCCGCATTCCTACGACGATCCGACGACCAAGGGCATCGGCCCCTCGACGCCGTCTCAGACGGGCTGGGCGCTCGTCGCGCTCTTCGCAACGGGCGACGGCGACTCCGAGGCGGTGCGCCGCGGCGTCGACTATCTCCTCGCAAAACAGCAGTACGACGGGTCCTGGAAGGACGATCACTGGACCGCCACCGGGTTCCCGAAGGTGTTCTACCTTCGGTACCATCTCTACGCCACGGTCTTCCCGCTCCGCGCCCTTGCGCTCTACGCGCGCGAGGCGGGGACGGACCCGACCAGCAGGAACGAGGCGGACGGCGTTGCCGTGCGCCGCACCGATCACGGAGTGAACTGATGCGATTCCCCGTCCACATGATGACCGACAACATCCAGCTCCAGGTGAAGAACGCCATCCGGGGCAACAAGCGCTATCCCTTCGTGCTGATGCTCGAGCCGCTCTACACCTGCAACCTTGCGTGCATCGGCTGCGCCATCGAGCGCCACACCGGCAAGTTGAAGGACCGGCTGCCGCTCGAGAAGTGCATCGAGGCCGTCGAGCTCACCCAGGCGCCCGTCGTTTCGATCTGCGGCGGCGAGCCGACGATCTACCCGGAGCTGCCGCAACTGGTGGACGAGATCATCAAGAGGAAGCGCCACGTCATCCTTTGCACCAACGGCCTGCTGCTCGACGAGAACCTCTACGGCACCATCCCGCCGCACAAGCGGCTCCAGATCAACGTCCACCTGGACGGGATGAAGGAAACGCACGACTACGTCTGCGCACGGGACGGCGTTTTCGATAAGGCAATCGCGATGATCAAGGAAGGCGTCAAGCTCGGCCATCACATAATGGCAAACACGACGATCTTCAAAGAGACGTCGATGGACGAGGTCGAGGACCTCTGCAAGCTCCTGACCGAC
>JANMPW010000408.1:0-2309 GCA_031370065.1 Acidobacteriota bacterium | reverse complement strand
CCGCGATGAGGACGGCGAGCGCGAGCAATGCATGAATCGCGTGAATGCCGATGGATCGGCGGATTGCCTCGCGATAGCGATCGGGATCCACGGTGTAGCGAAGCTCGAAGACGCCGTCGCGTAGATCGACCGAACGGGAGGCGAGAACCGCCCGTTGGCTCTTGCCTGGCTGGGGACTCAAAGGCACCTGTGTGTATGCACGCAGCTCGAGATCGGCGCCGCTTGGTCTCAGCCCCTCGCGGAGCGCGGAAACGTGTGCACCGGCAGCCGCCGAGCCATCCCGAAACTCGGGCATCCCGGCAAGGTGCGAGAGCAGCACCTTGGCCTGCGAGGTGTCGGCGCGGCGCATCTCGCGGCGCTCGCTCCAGATGTCGAAGGCCGTGAAGAACGCTAGGATCGTGACAAACACGGCGATCGTCCACAGGCGGAGGCGAACCCGAAGGCTTCTCGGGCGAAGCGAAAGCGGGAGAATCTGGCTGGACTTTTGCTGGTCTTCCATGGAACCCCTCCTTATCAGGCTCTGCCGGACCGGACCGCCGGCGAGCGCGCTGCGCGCTCCTACGGCGTGACGAGGCGGGCGGAGCTCAGATCAGGAGTTGGGCGTGGAGGATGGTCAGGTTGACCGAGGAGCGCGGGAGTATTGTGGGGGAAAGTTGTGCCGAGAAGACGATTCGGATCGCGAAGGAGGCGTTGGCCGCCGTCGAAACCTCGGCTGTGTCCGCAAGGGACCGCGCAGAGACGACTGCCTGAGGCGCATCCGGGCCGGATATCGCGCAAGTGATTCGCATCCCCGAGTCGCAGCACGTCAGTGCCGGAGAATCTCCACCGCTCATCAGCGGACCCGCGCAGCAGATAGCTCCGCACACGGGAGCAAATCCGGGCAGGGCGAAAAGGGCTGCGACCAGCAGGGCCGGAATGACGCGTCTTCGAGACATCACATCCTGAGTTTCCGCCCGGGAGTGTCCCGGAGCATGATCCGTTTGCATCAATTCTTCGAACTCGGGCGAGCGCTCGCCTGTTCGCGCGACGCGACGGTGATCGCCTCAAACTGTGGCGGTTGGACGAGGTGGCGCTTGACGGCGCACTGGTCGACCGCCCGCAGGAGCGCCTCTCGGTATTTCTCCGGAAACCCCTGCGGCAGCGCAACTTCCATACGGATGCGCACGACTTGCTTTCCGGCAGCGTCTCGTTCAGGAGTGACCGAGAGAGCGAGTCCCTCCGTGTCGAGGTCGCGCTGCCGACAGAACTGCAGCGCATAGAATCCGGCGCACGTCCCGATCGAGGCGAGGAACAGGTCGAAGGGAGAAGGAGCCGAGCCTTCGCCTCCCTCGCCGACGGGCTGGTCGGTGCGGATCCAGAACCCCTCGTAAAGCGCATCAACTCGCTGGCCTCCGGGAAAGCGAATGTCCACAAGGAAAGTATGCCTTCCCGAGCGGCCGCTTGCCTGATACAGGCGCATCAGGAACGGGGGGCGGGTATCCCGCAGGTGAAGCCAGCTGGAGAAGCCGCCTCCGAGGCTCCGCGAGCTACAGGTACGCGGTCGAGGCATATTGCTGGACCATGCGGTGCGTGTTGAAGAAGGAGGCGTTGAAGGCGATGGACCGGCGCATGATCTCGGCCCAGCCATCCCGGTTGAAGTAGAAGAAAGGGATGATGGTTTCGGAGAGCTTGTCGTAGAGCTCCTTGGCGTCCCGCGCGTTCTCATCCTCTGCCGGCCGCGCGCCCGGGACGGGCGGAGGGCCGATCGACCAGCCGGTGATCCCTTCGATGTGCCCTTCGACCCACCAGCCGTCGAGCACGCTCAAACTGGGGACTCCGTTGTGGGCCGCCTTCATCCCCGTCGTGCCGGAGGCTTCGAGCGGAGGCAGAGGGGTGTTGAGCCAGAGATCGACGCCTGAGGTGAGGAGCCGGGCCAGTTTCAGATCGTAATCCTCGAGGTAGACGATTCGTAACTCGCTCCTCGACTCCCGGGCGAGGCGAAAGATTCGCCGGATCGTCTCCTTGCCCGGATCGTCTCTGGGGTGCGCCTTGCCGGCGAAGACGAGTTGCAGGGAGCCCACCTCTCCCGCGATTCGGGACAAGCGCCCGGCGTCGGAGAAGATCAGATCGGCCCTCTTGTAGGTCGTGGCGCGGCGCCCGAAACCGATGGTCAAGGTGTCCGGCGCGAAGGAGCGGCCTGTCCGGTCGCGGATCTCTTTCAGAAGTTTCGCTTTGGCCTCGACGTGCGCTGCCCAGACCTCTTCCTTCGGAATCTTGATCGCGTGGCGCAGAGAGAACGGGTCGCGAGCCCATCCGGGAATGTGGCGGTC
>JANMPW010000381.1:0-12404 GCA_031370065.1 Acidobacteriota bacterium | reverse complement strand
ACGAGCGCCGGGTACCGCACGCCGCTGGCCTTATGGATGCGACGGTAGAGCTCCTCCGTGTCGGCGAGCTGCGGCACGGCTTTCGGCGAGACGAAGGAGCCGACCTCGATCGCCGGCAGGCCGGCCTCGGTCAGGCGATCGACGAAGTCCGTGCGCACTTCGAGCGAGAGCGTCTCGGCCTCGTTCTGCAACCCGTCACGCGGGCCGACTTCATAGACCGTCACCCGCTCCGGCAGGTGGGGGCGCCGGATGGCGTGTTCTTCCCAGGGTTCCATCTCTTCCATTATCCGCCTGCCGCCCGGCTACCCGATCTCGGCCAACTCCACGCCGGCGTCGACCAGGTCCCCCTCTTTGACGAGTAGCCGTTTCAGGATTCCGTCCTTCGGAGCCCGGATCGCGTGCTCCATCTTCATGGCTTCGAGGACGATCAGCACCATCCCCCGCTCGACGCGATCGCCCACGCCGGCCGCGACCTGACGGACCCTTCCGGGCATCGGGGCGAGCAGATCGCCCCCGTGCTCGCCGCCCGAACCGGACCGAGAGGCGCGGACTCGCTCGAACGAATGGGTCGCCCCGTCGCACCACACGAAGATGCGGTCTCCCGCCATCGCCGTGACGATGCGCGGGGAACTCCCGATCCGGCGGGCGTCCTCGTCGAGCCGGATGTCCCTGGTCTCACCGCGGTGGCGCAGATGGACGGACTTCACGCCCCGGCCCTCCAGCCCGCGAGGCCTTCCCACGGATCCGGGCCCAAGGACGAAACGGCCGCCCCGCCCGCCGTCGGAGTCTGCGGCTCGAAGGCGGCGAGGGCCGCCGCGATCCACGCTGCATCGGGTGGCTCGGGGGCAGCGGCGCCGGGCGGCAGCCGCCCGACGAGTCTCGTGTCGTAGTCGCCCGACGCGAACTCCGGCGAATCGAGGACCGCTCGGAGCAACGGCAGGTTGGTCTCGACGCCGAGGACGACCCACTCCGAAAGCGCCCGCCGCCCGCGCCGGATCGCGGCGTCGCGGTCGGGGCCCCAAACGATGAGCTTTGCGAGCAGCGGGTCGAACTCGACGCCCACGACGCTCCCCTCTGCCACGCCAGCGTCGACACGGACGCCCGGTCCTCCCGGCTCGCGATAGACGAGGATCCGGCCAGTGCGCGGAAGAAAGTCCACCGGGTCCTCCGCGTAAAGGCGAAGCTCGAGGGCGTGCCCGCGGGGGCGCAGCGACCCGTCCCGCCACGCGGCCGGCAGCGCGCTGCCCTGGGCCACCTCGAGCTGGGCGCGTACCAGGTCGCAGCCGAGCGTCTCCTCGGTGACCGCGTGCTCGACCTGCAGGCGCGTGTTCATCTCGAGAAAGTAGAAGCCGCCTTTGCGGTCCACGAGAAACTCGACCGTGCCCGCGCCGACGTACGCCACGGCCCGGGCCGCGGCGACCGCCGCCGCTCCCATGGCTTCCCGCAGCGCGTCGCCCAGGGCCCCCCTCGGGGTTTCCTCGATGATCTTCTGGTGGCGGCGCTGGACGCTGCATTCCCGCTCGAAGAGATGGACGGCATTCCCGGACTGGTCGCCGAAGACCTGGAACTCCACGTGGCGGCATCCTTCGAGCAGCCGCTCGAGGTACAGCGTTGCGTCTCCGAATGCGGCCGCAGCGACGCGGCGGCCCTCGGCGAGGGCGGCGGGAAGGTCCCCGGGGCGGTCGACGAGCGACATTCCCTTGCCGCCTCCGCCAGCCGACGCCTTGATGAGCAGCGGGAAGCCGATGCGGCCCGCCTCGCTCGCGAGACCGGCGTCGTCCGCGATGCCCCGCCGCGAGCCCGGCACGACGGGGACTCCCGCCGCCTCCATCTTCGCGCGGGCGCGCAGCTTGCCTCCCATTTCTTCCATTGCGGCGGGCGGCGGTCCCACCCAGAGGAGCCCGGCATCGCCGACGGCCCGCGCGAAGCCCGCATTCTCGGAGAGGAACCCGTAGCCCGGGTGGATCGCGTCCGCGCCGGCCGCGCGCGCGGATTCGAGCAGCCGCGGAACCGACAGATACGTTTCCGCCGGCGGCCCCGCCCCGAGCGACAGCGCGCGATCCGCCTGCTGAACGTGGATGGCTCCCGCGTCCGACTCGGAGTAGACCGCGATGGTCTCGATTCCCATTTCGCGGGCCGTGCGCGCGATGCGCACCGCGATCTCGCCGCGGTTGGCGATGAGGAGACGAGTGATGGTCATTTCACGCCGATGTCATCCCGAGCGCAAGCGAGGGACCCAGGACCCGACTCGAGACCATCCCGATCGAGCCCGGGGTTCCTCGTCGCTCCGCTTCTCGGAATGACGCGCCTCGCCGCCTGTCACTTGGCCCCATCCGGCGCACAGAACGAAAGCGGCAATCCCTCTCTTCATTCTTCCTCGAACTCCCGACTCGAAACTCGGTTTCAGTTGGCCTTCGGCTCCGAGGCCGCCACGAGCGCAGGCGCCACGAGCGGCTTGCGCTGCGCAGCCTCGTCCTCGAACTGATTCCCGCAGAAGTAGCACTTCACCGGAACCCCCGGCAACTCGTCCGGCCGCCAGGAGAAGAACGGCTTGCCGCATTTCGGGCACTCCAACCGGCGCTGAATCCCTTTCACTTCTCGATCTCCTTCGCCCATGACGGGCGCCTCTTCTCGAGAAACGCCGTCAGGCCTTCCTTCGCTTCCGCCGAGCCGCGCCGCTCGGCAATCGTCGAGACCGTGAGCGCCATCGCTTCTTCCGGGCTTTTGCCCGTGACCTGCTCGATCAGTTTCTTGGCCACGGAGACGGCCTCCGGCCCCGAGGAGAGGAGGGACGCGACCTTGCGGCGGCCGGCCTCCTCCAGATCATCGGCGCCAACGACCTGGTGCACGAGCCCGATGCGGAGGGCCTCCCGCGCATCGAACCGGTCACCCGTCAGGAAGAGGTCGCGCGCGCACCGCGGGCCGATCGCCCGCAGCACGAAGGGCGAGATGACCGAGGGGAGAATCCCGAGCTTGACCTCGGCGAGCGAGAACACGGTTCCCTCCGCCGCGATCGCGATGTCCGCGGCCGCCAGGAGCCCGACACCCCCGCCGATGGCCGCGCCGTGCGCGAGGGCGACGACCGGCCTCGGGCACGCGTCGATCGCACGCAGCATCCGGGCCATCTTCTGCGCGTCCGCCTCGTTCTCGGCGCGCGAGTAGCCGCCCGCCTTGCGCATCCATGCCACGTCCGCGCCCGCGCAGAAGGAGGGGCCGTCTCCGGACAGGACGACGACGCGGACCTCTGCGTCCTGCGCGAGCTCGCCGAACGCGCGCGTCAGCTCCGCGATCAGCCCGTCATCGAAGGCGTTGCGGACGGCGGCGCGGGCCAGCGCGACGCGCGCCACGGGTCCGCGTTTTTCGAGGCGCAGGCTTTCGAAGCCGGGACCGCTCATGACGCATCCGAGAGATTGCCCGAGAGGGCGAGGGGCACCGAGAGATCTCCGCCCTTCAACCGCACGACGAGTCGGCCCGTGAGCTTCACCGCGACATCGCCGCCCGAGACGAGCGCGCCCCCCGCGGCGGAGAGGAGCTCGCCGTGGTCCACGTCGATCGGCAGCGCGAGCACGTTCTTTTGCGAGGGATGCAGGATCAGGCCCTGCGTCCTCCCCGTCCCCACCTCGCGCCCGTCGGCGAAAAGCACGTAGTCCATCCGGGCGATCTTGAGGGCGAAGGAGAACGGATTGCGCACGGACAGCTGCGCCCGCGCCTCACTCGAAAGGAGCGACACGTTCGTCAGCGCGACATTGTCGAGCACCAGAAACTCCGCGAGCGTGTCGCGGCCGCCTTCGACTTCGACGTCCTTCCAGCTCCGAGTCCCGGTCCATTCCCGCGGGGCGCTCCCGCCGGCCGCTCGCAGGCGGTACCTGAACCCGTCCGCCCGGAAGCGATCCGCCCAGTCCGCCGGCACGTCGGCGTAGCGCACGACGAAGGGCAGCACGAACTGCCCGCCCGAGTGCGCCACGGTCCCCGCGACGGGCATCTCCGAGGCCGAGCCGTTGATCGCGATCGAGCCCTTGAAGGGCCCAAGCGCGAGCTCGGCCGCCGGGCCCGAAAGCGTGACGCGCAGCTCCGTCTGCCCGTGGACCGCAAGCGTGAATCCGAGCGGCGCGGCCGGTGACGGAGAGGCCGCGCGGAGAACAAAGAGAAGCACTGCCAGAGAGGTCATTGGCTACATCCGGAAAATGCCGAATTCCGTCTCCGGGATCGGCGCGTTGAAGGATGCGGAGAGCGCGAGCGACAAGGCCGCCCGCGTTTCGGCCGGATCGAGCACGCCGTCGTCCCACAGGCGCGCCGTCGCGTAATAGGGATTGCCCTCGGCCTCGTACTTCTCGCGCGTCGGGCGCTCGAACTCCTCGACCTCCGCGGGCGTCATCGGCGGCTTGCCGGCGCGCGCGAGCTGGTCCTGCTTGACCGTGGACAAGACCGAGGCGGCTTGCGGCCCGCCCATGACGGAGATCCGCGCGTTCGGCCAGGTGAAAAGGAAACGCGGGTCGTAGGCCCGCCCGCACATGCCGTAGTTGCCCGCGCCGAAAGAGCCGCCGATGATGACCGTGATCTTCGGCACGGCCGCATTGGCGACGGCGTGGACCATCTTGGCCCCGTCCTTGGCGATGCCGCCCCGCTCGTACTCCTTCCCGACCATGAAACCGGTGATGTTCTGCAGGAAGAGGAGCGGGACCTTGCGCTGCGCGCACATCTCGATGAAGTGCGTCGCCTTCAGCGCCGACTCGGAGAAGAGGATCCCGTTGTTGGCGAGAATGCCGACGAGGAATCCCGAAAGGCGCGCGAACCCGCACACGAGCGTCGTGCCGTAGCGCGCCTTGAACTCCTGGAACCGCGAGCCGTCCACGAGGCGCGCGATCACCTCGCGCACGTCGTAGGGCTCGCGCGGGTCCCGTGGCAGGACGCCGTAGATCTCCTTCGGATCGCAGGCGGGCTCCTCGGGCGTCTGGCGATCGGCCGGCAACGTCTTCACGCCCCCCAGCGTGCCCACGATCGAGCGCGCGATCTCGAGCGCGTGCGCGTCGTCGTCGGCGAGGTGATCGGCCACGCCGGAGATCCGCGTGTGGACGTCGCCGCCGCCCAGCTCCTCGGCCGAGACCTCCTCGCCCGTGGCGGCTTTCACGAGGGGCGGGCCGGCGAGGAAGATCGTGCCCGTGCCCTTCACGATCACCGCCTCGTCCGACATCGCCGGCACGTACGCGCCGCCCGCCGTGCAGGAGCCCATCACGACGGCGACCTGCGGAATGCGCCGGGCCGACATGCGAGCCTGGTTGTAGAAGATCCGCCCGAAGTGCTCCCGGTCAGGGAATACCTCCGCCTGCAGCGGCAGGAACGCCCCGCCGGAATCGACGAGATAGACGCAGGGCAGCCGATTCTCCTCGGCGACCTCCTGCGCCCGCAAATGCTTCTTCACCGTGATCGGGAAGTAGGTCCCGCCCTTGACGGTCGCGTCGTTGGCGACGACCATCACTTCCATTCCGGAGACGCGGCCGATCCCTGTGACGAGCCCCGCGCCGGGCGCCTCGCCTTCGTACATTCCGTGGGCCGCCAGCGGCGAGAGCTCGAGGAAGGGTGAGCCCGGGTCGAGCAGCGCATCCACGCGGTCGCGGACGAACATCTTCTTCTGTTCCGCGTGGCGCTCCCGGCCCGCGCCGCCCTGCCGGGCCTGGGCCAGTTCCTTCCGGAGGCCGTCGACGAGCAACGCCATGGCGCGGGACCGCTCCTGGAACTCCGGAGACCCTGTATCGATGCGGCTCTCGAGCTGCTCCATGAGCCGCCTGGCGCTACGCCGGCGCGAGTTTCTCGCCCGCCGCCTTCCGGATGTAGTCGACAAGCGTCCGGGTGGACGTGCCCGGCAGGAAAATCTCGCGGATGCCGAGGGCCTTCATCGGAGCGATGTCCTTCTCGGGGATGATGCCGCCGGCCACGACGAGGATGTCGTCACCGCCCCGTTCCTTCAGCAGCTTCAGAATCTCCGGGAAGAGCACGTTGTGCGCGCCCGACAGGATCGACAGGCCGATCACGTCCACGTCCTCCTGGACCGCGGCCGCGACGATCTGCTCGGGCGTCTGCCGCAGGCCCGAGTAGATGACTTCCATGCCGGCGTCCCGCAGTGCGCGCGCGATGACCTTGGCGCCCCGATCGTGGCCGTCGAGGCCGGGCTTGGCGATGAGGACGCGGATGGGTCGGGACATGTGAAGCCGACAGTTTATCAGTCGACGATCGCGACCGGATCGCCCACCCTCAGGCGGGTTCCCGTCAGGGCGCGGGCAAAGACCCCGAGCATCCCGCCCCGGCCGCGCGCGATCGCGGAGAGCAGGCCCGGCGACCGCTCCGGGGTTTCGGCGTCGAGGATCGCGACGATGCACGCGTCGCTCGGACGCACGATCTCCAGCAGGACGTCTCCGATCCAGAGTTGGCGGCCAATCCAGCGGTCTTCCTCGAAGGGCCGGCCCTCCGGCAGATCGAGGAGCACGTTGGCGCGCAGGCGGACCGGCTCGAGCGGGCCGCCGTACTGCTGCTCGAGGAAGCGCACCGTCGGCACGGAGAGGACGTGCAAGGGCGCAGGGTCGCTTTCGGCGTCGGGCCGCCGGCGCAGCCGTAGCGCGCGGCCGCTGCGCCGCGACACCTCCTTGACCCATTCGGTGTCGGAAAGCGGCACCTCGATCCCGTCCGGATTCCGGACCCGGATCCACGGCCCGAGGTCTCTGCCCCGCACCATCGCGTCGAGGTACCACGCCTTGTAGCGCAACAGGAATGGCGCGCTGCGCGCGTGCAGCAGGACGCCCTCCCGCTCGTCGTAGAGGTCGTACACGCGGTCACCCACCAGCCCCGAGCCCTCGACGCGGGCCTCGTCGGGGGCCTCGCCTCCAAACGCTCGGAGTGGAAAGCGCCGCAGCCCGGCGAGGTGTCCGACGACCTCCGCGAGTTCCATTGGTTATTGAAGGCAGCGATCCTAACGCACGCGGGGAATTTCGACAATCCGCAGGATCTGGTCATCGCCGGGGCGGGGCTTCCCGCGGCCATCGCGGTTGCTCGTCGCCACGTACAGCGCCCCGTCGGGCCCCGAGACGACGTCGCGCAAACGGCCGTAAACGCCCTGCAGGAGCTCCTCAGTCTCGGCGACCTGCCGAGGATTCGACGGGTCGAAGCGGACGCGGACCAGGCGCTCCCCGCGCAGCGTCGCGAAGAAAAAGTCGCCCCGGAAGCTCGGCAGAAGATCGCCCCGCGAGAACGACGCTCCCGACGGCGCCACGGCCGGCGTGTACTCGAGCACCGGCGAGCGCATGCCCTCCCGGGAGGCGCGGTGATGGACGATCGGCCAGCCATAATTCTTCCCGGCCTCCACGATGTTCACTTCGTCGCCCCCGCCCGGGCCGTCGAAGCCCGAGGGCCCGTGCTCGGTCTGGATCTGAAGCCCGGACTTCGGGTCCCAATCCAGCCCCTGGGAATTGCGGTGGCCGAAAGAGAACACCGGCGAACCGGGGAAGGGATTGTCGGCCGGCACCGAGCCGTCAGGATTCAGGCGGAGGGTCTTGCCGCCGAGCGATTTCAGGTCCTGCGCGATCTTCCGATCGGTCGCATCGCCGGTCGTGACGTAGAGCTTTCCGTCGGGGCCGAACCGGAGCCGACAGCCGGCGTGGTAGCGGGCGGCCGGGATCCCCTCCAGGATGACCGTCCGCTGCGAGAGCGCGTCGGCACCGTCGCGGAACCGCACGATGCGGACGGCGGACCCGCGCGGCGCGTCGTAAGCGTAGGCGAGGTACAGGAGGCGCGACGCCGGATAGTCGGGCGCCAGGGCGAGTCCCATCAGTCCGCTCTCGCCGCTCGCCTCGACATCCGCGAGGGCGGCCAGCGGCTTCGGCAGGAGCGAGCCCTTCTCCACGATGCGGACGCGGCCGGGCCGCTCCGTCACCAGGAGCCGCTCCGGCGACGTGAACGCCATCGACCACGGCACCTCCAGGCCGGATACGAACGTCTCGACGCGCAGCGTCGCACCCGATCTCGTCGGGAGCTCGCGGGCGGAGGACACGTCGGGCAGCGCGGCGCGCGCGCAGGCCGCCGCGACGACGGCGGCGGCGAGGACCGCGGCGGCGCCGCGCGCGGGCCTCAGATTCGCCTCTGCAGCGGCAGTCGCGCGGCCATCGCGTCCCACGCTCGCCGCCGGTGGGAGATGCGGTCCTTCTCCTCGGGCGGCATCTGGGCAAACGTGCGGTCGTCGCCCTCCGGAACGAAGATCGCGTCCCAGCCGAATCCGCCGGCGCCGCGGGGCGCGCTCGCGATCGCGCCGCGGATCTCTCCCCGCGCGGACACGACCTCGCCGCCGTCGCAGTACCCGATCGCGCAGATTGCCGTCGCGCCGCGGTCCGCGAACGGATCGAGCATCCGCGGGATCGCCGCCACCCCGGCGCTCCTCTCGAGCCACTTGACGAGCGCGCCCGGAAATCCTCCCCACGCGCGGATCGCGAGGCCGCTGTCCTCGACGAGCACGGGGCGCGCGATCGCGTCGAAGGCCGCCCGCGCCTTGGCTTCGACGATCTCGAAAGGGTCGAGCGCCTGCGGCTCGGGAAGATCGAGATCGAGACGCTCGATCTCGAAGCCGAGGCGTTCCGCCTCGCGCGCCTTTTCCGCGCGGCTCGTGACGAAGACGATTGGCAGTGCACTCACGGCACGATTCTCCCACGGCGCGCCCGCCGGGAAAGCCCCGCCCCGACGCCGACCCGCTACTTGCTGCCCATCACCTTGTAGAGCGGCACCTGGGCCGAGAGGCCCTTCAGGGCGAAGAAGCCGAGTTGCGCGCAGGAGAAGCGCTCCGCGACCGCTGTGTAGGTGTCGGGCCCGATCACGACGTCGCCCGGCTGCGCAACGAACTCCTCGAGGCGCGCCGCCACGTTGACCGCGTTGCCGAGGACCGTGTAGTCCACGCGCCGTTCCGATCCGATGTCCCCGACGATCGCCTCGCCGGTGTTCACCGCGATCCGGACCTCGAGCGGCGGCTCGCCGCGCGCCGTCCGCTCCCGGTTCCACTCGGCGATCTCCTCCCGGATCTTCAGGGCCGCGGCCACCGCGCGATCGGCATGGTCGGGCTGGTCGATCGGCGCGCCGAAGAAGGCCATCACGGCGTCCCCGATGAACTTGTCGATCGTGCCCCCGCACGCGAACACCGCGTCGGAGGCGAGCGTGAAAAACTCCGTGAGCATCCGCGCCAGCGTCTCGACCGGCGTCTTCTCGGACCAGCTCGTGAACCCCACGAGGTCGGCAAAAAGGATCGTCACGACCTTCGTGCGCACCGGCTTGATGTCGCCCGTGGCGCTGACGTCGGCGATGATCTCGTCGACGACTGCGGGCGAGTGGTATCGCTCCAGGCGGCCGCGGATGCGCTTCTCCTCGAGCACGCGCTCGTGCAACCGGGCCCGCTCGATCGCAACCGCCGCGAAGTTGGCCAGCGCCGTCAAGAGGTCCAGATCCTGCCCCGAGAACGTACCGGCGTGCAGCGGCGAGTCGATGTAGATCACGCCGATGACGGCGTCGCGGCTCCAGAGTGGCGCGCACATCGCCGAGCGAATCTGCTGCATGCGGATCGACTCGCCCGCCTCGAAGCGCTGGTCGGCCTGGGCGTCGGAGGTGAGCACGGCGACCTTCTGCTGCACGACCATGTCCACGATGGTGCGCGAGTAAGGAGCACCCCCGTCGGCCGTCGGCCGCTTGCCCGACTGGAAGCGCGAGACCGAGAGCTGCAGGCCACCGTCCTCCTCGAGCAGCAGGAAACCCCGGTCGGCCGGCAGGAACTCGAAGATCAGGTCCATGACCTTGTCGAGCACGGTGGCGAGGTCGTCGGCCGAGATGAGGGCCTTGGCGACCTGGACCAGGATCTCGAAGACCTTGTTCTTGTATGCGAGGTCGAGCACCACGCGCTTTCGCTCGGCAATCGATTCGGAGACCGGCCCGCCCCTCTTCTCGAGCCCGAAGTCCTCGTTGAACTCGGCGATCGGCCGGATGCAGGTCGAGGTGGGGTCGAACAGGGCCGCCGGGTCGTGCCTGGAGACCGTCGGGTCGTCGCGGAAACGGAGCACGAACGTGCCGATCACCGCGGAGTCTCCGTCCTTGACCGTCGCCATCGGCACGGGCTGGTCGTGGATGCGCACGCCGTTGGTGGACTGGTTGTCGTGGATCACCCACGCCCCGTCCTCCTTTTTCAGGTAGGCGTGGCGGCGCGAGACGGAGAAGTCGTTCAAGACGATGTCGTTGTCGGCGCCCCGGCCGATCGACAACACGTCCTTCAGGACGGTGAAGATCTGCTGTCGTCCGTCCGCCTCGTACAAGACCTGGAACATTGGAGACTGCAATTATAAACCCGCGCTACCGGGCGTCCTCCGCGCGCACGACGAAACGGATGCGGATGGTCTTGCGCGAGGCCACGGGGCCGGCCGCCGAGCGCGCGGGACGGAACCTCCAGCGCCGCACCGCGTCGGCGGCCGCGTCCGACATTCCGAGCGGCAGGCCCCGCACCACTTCGACGTCGGCGACCTTGCCCGCGGCGTCGATCGAGACTTCGAGCTCGACCGTGCCTTCGATCCCGGCGCGTCGCGCGAGGTCCGGGTACACCGGGTCGACGCGGGAAAGCACGGCTGCCGGCTCGACGAGCCCCGATGCGGGCTCCGGTGGAACGCCGGCCGCCGGAACGGGGGTGGTCTCGGCCTCGCGCGCATCGTTGCCCTGCGGTTCGTCCTCGGGCGGCGGCTCGCCATCGAGGTTGAGGATCGTCAGGTCCTTCAAGGGCTTGACCTTCTCGGGCGTGACGCCGGGCTGGCGCGGATCGGGGGGCACCAGGTCCACGCGCGCCGAGTCGACGAAGGCGATCCCCCACTTCTTGTCCGCAAACGCGAAGTACGAATGATCGACCGAATGGATCGCGATCACGGTGCCCCGCGCGAGGAGGCCGCCTCGCGCCGCGAGGGGATATGGCGCGAGGGCGATCTCGGTGTCCTCGCCGACGACGCCGAAGACGGGCGCGAAAGCGAGAAGCGTCTTCGCCCGGCGCTGCCGCGCGGCGCGGTCGGATTCGCGCTCGACCGCCTCCGCGGGCAAGTGACCGCGCGCGCCTGCGTCGGTCTCCACTTCGAACCATCCTCCCGCCTCGGACCGCACGCGCAGCCGCGCCCCCTCGGAGACCTCGGCGACCACAGCCGCCTTCGACGAAGGGCCCCTGCGCAACTGCGCCCGTTCGGCCGTGACGATGGCCGGCGCGTCTTCGCCCGCGTCGCCCGCCGACCCGGAGCGGCGCGGGTGCAACATCACGAAGACCGCGACGAGCGTCGCGGCCACGAGCCCGCCGGCCGCGAAGAGGGGCCAGAAGTCCCCGAAAGAGCGGCGGCGCGGCCCGGACGGGGGCTCGGCGGAACTCATCGCGTCGGGCGGATGTAGGTCCCGGTCTTGCCTTCCAGCGCTTCCGCGAGCGACTCGGCCCGCGTCACGAGGACCTCTTGACCCCCGGCCTCGACGAATCGGATGGCCGCGTCGATCTTCGGTCCCATGCTGCCCGGCGGAAACTGGCCTTCGGCCAGCAGCCGCTTCGCGGTCGGGACGTCGATCTCGGGCAGTTCCATCTGCGTGAGCTTTCCGAAGTCCTTCGAGACCCGGTCGACCCCCGTCAGCACGATAAAGAGGTTGGCCGAGAGCGCCGCCGCGAGCATCGACGCCGCGTAGTCCTTGTCGATCACGGCCTCGACGCCCCGCACCTGCCCGTCGTCGGTCACGACGACGGGGATCCCGCCGCCGCCTGCCGCGATCACGATGTGGCCGCGGTTGATCAGGGCCGCCACCACCTCGACGCCGCGCACTTCCCGCGGCTTGGGCGAAGCGACGACCTTTCGCCAGCCGCGCCCCGCGTCTTCGACCATCGTCCAGCCGGCCGTCTTCTTCAGGAGCTCCGCCTTCTCGCTCGAAAAGAACGGTCCGACGGGTTTGGAGGGCTTGAGAAAGGCCGGGTCCGCGGCGTCCACCTCGACCTGCGTCACGATGGTCACGACCTGCTTGCGAAAGCCGGCGCGCCGCAGCTCGTTGTCAAAAGCGAGCTCGAGCAGGAAGCCGATCGAGCCTTCCGTCTGGGCAACGCAGAAGTCGAGCGTCTGTGGAGGAACCTTGTCCGCGGCCTCTTCGGCCTGCATGAGGATGTTGCCGACCTGCGGGCCGTTTCCGTGAACGACGATCAGCTCGTAGCCCTTTCCAATGATCGGGATGAGCTTGCGGACGGCTTCGCGCGCCCGCTCGAGCTGCTGTCCGGTCGAGCCGTCGTCCTCCGGCGGAAGCAACGCGTTGCCGCCGAACGCGACGACGGCCAGCGGCCGGACGAAGGAGAAGAAGGGGGTGGGGTTCATCGTGCGTGAAACGGAAAACGG
>JANMPW010000324.1:0-2231 GCA_031370065.1 Acidobacteriota bacterium | reverse complement strand
GCCGTCCGCCCCCTCGAGTACCTTTAGAGCATTCGGGGCTTTAGGGAGCGGCATAGGCCGCCCCGCCACGGAGGATTCCCCGCTGGGACACGCGGCGGCCCTACGCGTCTTGAGGGAGTTCACCCAATGGCCGCAGCTCGGCGTAACCGCTGCTAGGGTGAGCATCGCGCGATGAGCGAGGAGCGTGGCAGACTGACGCTCTCGACCAAACAAGACTGCGACGAGCGACCCAGTGAGGGACCGGTTTTCCCTCTTGGCGGCCGGCCCCGAACGTGCCGATGAGGGAGGCACCGGTGGCGCCGGGGCGGCTCGAACAACAGCAATCGTGTGGAGGGCTCTGCGCTGGCTCGCGAGACCCCAGAGGACATGCCAAGGCGGGCTAGAATCGAGGCGTGCACAGCAGCCGGACGGAAGAAATCCTCGATAAGACGCTGGGCGGCGAGCGCCTGTCTTCCGCCGACGCGGTGACGCTGCTCGAGGAGGGCAACCTCCTGGCGCTCGGCGCGGCGGCTAACGAGATCCGCAACTCGAAAAACGATCCGGCGGTCGCCACTTACATCGTGGACCGCAACATCAACTACACCAACGTGTGCGTCTATCGCTGCCAGTTCTGCGCCTTCTATCGGCCATCGGCCGAGCATCCCGAGGCCTACGTCCTTTCGCACGAGCACATCGGCGAGAAGATCCGGGAGACGATCGACCTGGGCGGCACGGGCGTGCTGCTGCAGGGCGGCGTCCATGGCGGCCTGCCGTTCACCTTCTACGAGGACATGTTCCGGTACATCCGGACGTCGTTTCCGACGATCCACCTCCACGCGCTCTCGGCCCCCGAGGTCTACTTCCTGCAAAAGATCACGAAGTGGCCGATGCGGGACGTGATCGCGCGCCTGAAGGACGCGGGGCTGCAGTCGATCCCCGGGGGCGGCGCCGAAATCCTCGAGGACTCGGTCCGCAAGCGCATCTGGTCGCTCACCAAGGCGCCGACCGAGAAGTGGGTGGACGTGCACGAGTCCGCGCACGGGCTCGGCATGCGCACGACCGCGACGATGATGTTCGGCGTGGGGGAGACCGACGCCCAGCGGGTCGAGCACATGGAGGTCGTGCGCGATCTCCAGGACCGCACGGGCGGCTTCACCGCATGGATCCCCTGGACCTTCCAGAAAGAGAACACCGAGCTCGACGGCAAGGTGGACGAGGCCGGCGGCTTCGAATACCTCAAGACGCTCGCCGTCTCGCGCCTCTTCCTCGACAACATCCGGCACGTCCAGGGCTCGTGGGTCACGCAGGGGCCGAAGATCGGCCAGGTTTCGCTCTCCTTCGGCGGGGACGACCTCGGCTCGATCATGATCGAGGAAAACGTCGTCTACGCCGCCGGCGCGCGCAACAAGATGTCGCAGGACGAGATGCGCCGCGTCATCGCCGACGCCGGCTACACGCCAGTGCAGCGGCGCACGCTGTACGACGCGTGCCTGGAGCCCTGCTGCGCAGGGCCCATCCCGGAGCTGAAGCCCGTCCGCGCGGGCCTGCCCGCCGCCGGCGCCGACATCGACGCGAGCGTCGCCTCGGCGTAGGAACTCCCCCCTCTACCTTCTCGACGGTCTCTACGGCGCCGTGGCCGCCTTCGCCGCCTCCCGGCGCGACTGCTCCCAGCAGGAGCCGGCGTAGAAGCCGAGGGCGAGGAGCAGCGCGCCGCCAACGGCGCGTATCCACACGCGGGTGCGGCGGTGTTTCCAGGGCGGCTCGGAGCGGAAGGTGACGCGCTCCGAGGCCTGGCGCAGCTGCTCGGCCTGGAGCGCGCGCAGATCGAGCAGGAGGTCCCGGGCGGACTGGTAGCGATCGGCGGGGTCTTTTTCGAGGCAGCGGAACACGAAGGGTCGCAGGTGCTCCGGGATTTTGTCGGCCTCGGCGTGCTTGTGGGGGTCGTCGCGCAACACCGCGCCCAGCGTCTCGACCGGGCTATCGCGCATGAAGGCGCGGCGGCCGGTGAGCATCTCGAAGAACGTCGCGCCGAGCGAGAAGATGTCGGTCCGCCCGTCGATCGGCTTTCCGCGGACCTGCTCGGGCGACATGTAGCCCGCGGTCCCGACGAGGAATTGCGAGCTCGACCCGCGGCCGCCCGTGATGGTGTCGGAGAGGCCCGAGGTCCGGGCGGGCTGCTCGATGCGGGCGATGCCGAAGTCGAGGATCTTCACCCGCCCCTCGTTGGTGAGGAAGATGTTGTCGGGCTTGAT
>JANMPW010000304.1:0-2027 GCA_031370065.1 Acidobacteriota bacterium | reverse complement strand
TCTTCGGGTCCGAAGTGCCTCCGCAGATGAGCTGCGTTTCGGACGCCGACTTCGCCCGGTATCGCGGTACGGTGGACGAGTACTACGCCCTGGTGGATCGGCTGATCGGTCAGTGGATGCGCCGCACCGAAGAGGATGGCGCCACGCTCATCGTCAATTCCGACCACGGCTTCACGTGGGGCGAGGACCGGTCATGCGAGCGCGGTTCGTTGATCGCGTCGACGGCGGCATTCTGGCACCGGATCGACGGCGTTTTCGCGGCTTGGGGTGCGCGGGTGACGAAGAGCCCCGAGCGGGGCCAGACGACCGTCTTCGACGTCGAGCCGACGGTTGCGGCGCTCCTCGGTCTGCCGGTCGACCGGAAGTCCCAGGGCAACCCGATCCGGGCCGCGTTCCGCGACCTTCCCGCGCCGCCTCGCAAGGACCTCGCGCAAATCCCGGTGCGGCACCTCGCAGCCGAGCAGATGTCGGAGAAGGAAGCGAGCGAGTACGCGAAGAAGCTGATGGCCCTCGGCTACCTCTCCGGCGGCGAGCCGGGCAAGCTCGCCCCCTCGGGCGGAGACCGGCCGGGCCTGACCGAAGGAGCGTGGAACAACCTCGGGCTCTACTTGAGCAGCCGCGATGGAGGGAACGATCTGGCTGCCGCGAAAGCGGCCTTCCAGAAGGCGATCGAGCTGCGACCGGACTACCACTCCGCGCAGGTTAATCTCGCCGCGCTCCTCCGCATGCAGGGGAAAGACCGGCAGGCAATCGACGGGCTTTTCCAGGCCCTCGAGGCAGGGCACGAGAACCCGGAGCGGACCCTGCTCGACTGGGCCTTTGCCTACGACGTGACGGGTAAAGCGCGACAGGAGCGCGAGGTCCTCGAGCGCGGCGCCCGCCTGTATCCCGACAGCGAGGCGATCCATCGGGCGCTGGGACTGCTGCGCTTCAAGGACAAGGACTGCAGGCGCGGCGACGCGACGCTGGCGTCTTTCGAGGCGGCCACGCAGGAACCGCAGACCCTGAACGCGCTGGCGCTCCTGAGGGCCTGTCTCGGGAGAAAGGACGACGCGATCGCGCTCTTGCGCCGCTCGCACGCGCTCCAGCCGGGCCAGAAGACCGTCGTCCAGTCGCTCGAGGTCCTGCTGCGCGGCGCGGCGGCGGGGCGCTGAGTTGAACGTGAGATCAAAGACGGGGTTGCCGCTGCGCGCGCTCACGGCTCTACTCGTCATCGGCGCGCTGTCCTGCGGCAAGGGGACCGAGACCTCATCGGACGCCCCGTCTGCGGTGCGGTCGACTCCCGCGGCCCTCGTGGAGACCGTGGACTCTTCGGACGTCGCCAGGCGCACGACGCGCGCGCCGGGGGGGCGTGCGCCGGTGATCTGGCTCGGCCTGGACGGGCTGGACTGGGAGCTGCTCGACCGGCTCGCGGCCGAGGGCCGGATGCCCAACTGGAAGCGCCTTGCGTCCGAAGGGTACACGGCGAAACTCAAGGCTTACGTCCCGATCCTCTCGCCGGTGATCTGGACGACGCTGGCGACGGGAGTGGGCCCGGACGTGCACCGCGTCCTCGACTTTCAGGAAGTGGATGCCGCGACGGGGCAGAAGGTGCCGATCTCGGGACGCTCGCGCGCGGTGCCGGCGATCTGGAACGTGGCGTCGGCGTCGGGGCTGACCGTGGGAGTGGTCGGCTGGTGGGGGACGCACCCGGCGGAAGAGGTGAAGGGATTTTTCGTCTCGGACCACGCGAGCCCGATCCTGTTCGAGGGGATGCCGAAGCAGGGCGTGGCGTATCCCGCGTCGCTCTCGGCCGGCGTGGAGCAGATCGCGGCGCGCGAGGGGCAGGTCACGGACACGGAGCTGGCGCGTTTCGTGGATCTGTCGGCGGAGGAGATTGCGCGCTCGCGCGCGAGCGGGGAAGGTTTGGAGAACCCGATCATCGCGCTCGCGCGGACGATCGCGGCCACCCGCGTGCAGTCGCGGATCGCACGGGAGCTGTACGACCGCAATCTTCCGGACCTGATGATGCTCTACCTCGAGGGGAC
>JANMPW010000292.1:0-8620 GCA_031370065.1 Acidobacteriota bacterium | reverse complement strand
GCCTGCGGCATGCGGCCGCTGGCAGCGCCGTCATCAGCAGCACGAGACCAAGCACGGCGCGGCTCATCTTGAGCCCCAGTGTACCGATCCCAAGCCTTTCGCGGGCAACGGTTTCGGGGGTCCTCCGCTTCGTTTACACTTAGGGGGTCCGGCGGCGGGGCAATGCTCAACAAAATCGGAAAATACGAGGTCTCGGAGCAGATCGGTGAGGGCGGCTTCGGCGCCGTGTACCGGGGCAGGGATCCGTTCATCAAGCGCAATGTCGCCATCAAGACCTGCCAGGTCAACGACGAAGAGATCAAGCACCGGTTTTTTCGCGAGGCCGAGCTCGCCGGGAACCTCCATCACCCCAACATCACGACGATCTACGACTTCGGCGTCGAGAACGGGATCCCCTACATCGTCCAGGAGTTCCTGACCGGCGAGGACCTCGACAGGAAGATCAAGCGCGGAGCACCCATCCCGGTCGCGCGCAAGGTCGAAATCCTCATGGCCATCGCCGAGGGGCTCGGCTACGCGCACGCGGCCAGCATCATCCATCGCGACGTCAAACCGGCCAATGTCCGCGTCCTCGAGGACGGTACGGTCAAGGTGATGGATTTCGGCATCGCCAAGTCGCTCCAGACCGAATCCAACCTGACGCAGACCGGCATCACCCTCGGCACGTCGGCATACCTCGCGCCGGAGCAGATCCGCGGCGAGGCGATCGACCGGCGCACCGACGTCTTCGCGATGGGCGTCCTGTCGTACGAGCTGCTCTGCTACCGCAAGCCCTTCCGGGGAGAGCACCTCTCGACCATCCTCTACAAGATCCTGAACGAGACCCCGGAGCCCATCGAGACTCTTGCGCAGGACGCGCCCGCGCCCCTGATCGCGGCGATCAACCGGGCACTCGCCAAGGTTCCGGCAGACCGTTACCCGACCATGGAGGAGTTCCGGAGGGACCTGCAGGCCGTCTACCGCGAGCTCGCGGGCGCCTCCGGCGTGTATAAGGCGACGCAGGCCCTGCCGGACACTGTGAGGGCCCTACGCACCGAAGTCGCCGACGAAAGTCCCACGCTCGCGACCCCGTCGAGCGGCCTGCCACCCTTCCACATCACTCCCCCTTCCGGCGCCCTCGCGCGCGTTCCGGCGCCCGACGCGACACCGACGTCCGCTTCGATCTCCGGGGGCGCGCGGCCGCCTCTCGAGCTCGTGAACTTCCGCGATCCGTCTGCCGAGGCCGCCGCGGAGGAGACCGACATCGCACCGCGCCGCACGGCTGACGCCGTCCCCACAGTGCGCAAGACCCGGCTGACGGTCCTGGCCGCGATCCTCGTGCTCGGCGTCGGGGGCGCGGAGGTCTATCGCCTTTTGAACCGGGAGCCCGAGGCGCAAAAGCCCGCGCACACACCCGCGCTACAAGCCCCGACGGCCGCGGCGGCGCCGCCAGCCGCGCTCGAGTTTCCCGTTCCGAAGCTCGGGGACGGCGAGGCGGCTTCCCACGCGGCTCCGGCAACCCCGCCTCCGGCAGGGGTGGCGGCGGCTCCGGCGCCCGCTGCGGCGGTGCCGGCGCCCAGGGTCCCCGCGGAGAAGCCCGCAGCCGCGCGAAAATTCAAGATACAGTTCTCCTCCGTGCCTGCGGCCACGCTCTCGGTAGACGGAAAAGTCGTAGGCCCGTCCATTCCCGCGCGCACCGTCCAACTCGACGAGGGCGAGCACACGGTCCGCTTCGAGGCCAGGGGATTTCCCACCCACGAAAAGAAGTTCCAGGTGGGCCCAAAGTCCGACGACCGCATTCACTACCAGTTCCCCGTATCGATGCTCGTCATCGAGGCCCAGGGCTGGGAGGGCGCGTCCGTGCTGGTCGACGGCAAGTTCAAGGGCACCCTTCCGGGAGCGGCCCGCCTGAAACTCGCCGCCGGCTCCTACACCGTCACGCTCTCCCGCGAGGGAATGAACCCCGTCACGGAAAAGATCTCCGTCCCGGAGGGGGCGCCGAAGACGTGGACTCCGCATCCCCCTTCGGCCGCGGGCGCCGGAGGCACCTCTTGAGAAGGGCGCTCGCCTTCGCTCTCGGACTGCTGCTGGCAGCCGCCGCGCTCGCGCAGGACGCCGCCCGGCTCGAGGGCGAGGCCAAACGCGCCTTCGACTCCGGTCGTTTCAAAGAAGCCGGAGAGAAGTACGCGAAGGCCGCCGCAAAACCGGATATGGCGGCCGACCGAAAAGCCGAACTACACCTGCAGAGCGCCTGGTCGTACTACATCGCCGGCAGCTCGAAGAGCGCGCGCGAAGAGCTCAAGTCCGCGCTCTCGGCCCGCCCGGATCTCCAGGTCATCCCGGACTTCTACAGCCCGGATTTCGCAAACCTCGCGGCCGCCGTTCGCGCCGAGGTCGCCGGATCGAACATCCCGGCAATCGACATCGACGAGCTCAAGCGCTCCGCGCGCGCAAAGCTCGCAGACGGCAAGGCCGAGGACGCGCTCTTCGACTTGAAGCGGGCCGGCAACTCCACGGATCCGGAGGTCTACCGGCTCATCGCGGAGGCCGACGACCGTCTGGGACGCGCGGCAGACGCCGACGTGGCGCGCCGGCGGGCGGGCGACGCGGAGAAAGCGCTCGTGAGCTCCGTGCCGATCGGCCCCTCGGCCGACGGGGGCGCGACGCCGGGCGCTTACCTCCCGGCCGGCCCCGCTCCATCCGTCGGCCCCCTGCTCGAGTCGGCCGAGCGGGCGGTGTCCTCCGGGGACTTCCGCGCGGCCGCCTCCTACGCCCGCCAGGCCTCGGAGGCCGACCCGAAGAACGCCGACGCGCATCGCATCCTCGGCGACGCGGCTCTCGCGGCCGGATCGGATGCGGACGCCGAGCGCGAGTTCACCGCCGCGATCGTTCTCGAGTCGGCCAGCGCAAAGTCCGAGCTCGGCCTCGGTGTCGTCACCGAGCGTCAGAAGAAATGGAACACCGCGGCGAGCCACTACCGCCGCGCCCTGGAGCTCAATCCCACGAGCGTCTCGGCGGCCCGCGGCCTGGGCCGCTCGATGAGCGAGCTCGGCGACAAGAGCGCGGCGCGCGTCGCCTTGGGACGCGCCATCGAGATCGACCCGGCCTCGGCCGATGCCCGCAACGACTTCGGCGTGTTTCTCTTCCGATCCGAGGACCTCGACCGCTCCGTAGAAGAGCTGATGGAGGCGGTGCGGTTGGACGGCAACTCCGCGACCTTCCACGAGAATCTCGGGCGTGCGTTCCGGAAGAAGAAGATGTGGAAAGAGGCCGACCGGGAACTCGCCGAGACCGCTCGTCTTTCTCCCAACGACGCGGCCGCCTGGACCGCGCTCGGGGCAACGCGCGCCGAGCAGAAGAAGCTCGACGACGCGGCCACCGCGTTCGACACCGCACTCTCGCTCGACCCCCTGAACGAGGAAGCCGCGGCCGGGCTCGCACGCGTTCTCGCTGACGTGGGCAAGCTTGCCGAAGCCGAGGCCGCGCTCGCGAGGGCGATCGAGAGCAATGCGAAGTCTCCCGTGCTCTGGAACAACCTTGGCGTCGTCCGCGTCCAGCGCGGCAGCTACGCCTCGGCAGTCGAAGCCTTTCAGAAGGCGCTCGCCCTCGACGGCGGGCTCGAAGCCGCGAAGTCGAACCTCTCCCGCGCCAGCGAGCTCGCCGCACTCGACAAAGCCAGCTCTTAGCTCCCGCCCGCATGGATTACGCCGCCGAGATCGCCGAGTGGCGGGCCGGGCGCGTCGCTCGCCTGACATCCGAGGCCGGATGGTTGTCGCTCGCGGACCTCGTGTGGCTGGCAGAGGGCGGCAACGCGACCGAAGCCGGCCTCTTCGACGTCCGCGGCCGCAGTGCCACGTTCTCTCCCGGGCCGGGGCTCGCGGTCACTCTCGACGGGCGCCCGGTGACCGGACCGATTCCCGTCGCGTCCGACGCCGCCCCGGAGCCGACCCGCCTAGAGCTCGGGACGCGACGCTTTGAGCTACTCGAGCGCGGCGGACGCCTGGCCGTGCGCGTGCGCGACTCGCAGAGCGCGGCTCGCCAGCGGTTCCACGGCATCGACACGTTCCCCATCGATTCGGCGTGGCGCCTCGAGGCGCGCTTCGAACCCTACGACCCGCCGAAGAGGATCCCGATGCCGAGCGTCGTCAACACGGTCGAGCAGGAGGTCTCCCCGGGCGCCGTCGTTTTCGAGAGCTCGGGGGCGACGCACCGGCTGGATCCGATCCTCGAGCGCGGAGAGAGCGACTACTGGATCGTCTTCGGCGACCGCACGAACGGGGTCGAGACTTACGGCGCGGGCCGCTTCGTCTACGTGCCGCCGCCGGTGGGCGGACGCACCGTCCTCGACTTCAACAAGGCCTACAACCCGCCGTGCGTCTTCACGCCCTATTCGACCTGTCCCCTGCCGCCGCCGCAGAACAAACTGGCATTCCGGGTGGAGGCGGGAGAGAAGGCGTACGGGGAGGGAGGATCAGCGTAAGGCGTTCAACAGCTCGTTCAATATCCTCGCCGTCGCGCCCCAGATGACGTGGGGCCCGTAGTGGTAGAAGAGCGTCGGCTCCTCGCGGCCAGGAAGCAATCGCCGCTCCAGGATCTTCGGGTCGAGCAGGGCCGTGACCGGCGCTTCGATGACTTCGGCGATCTCCGCCTCCGCGGGGCGCAGAACGTGCGGATACGGGATCGCGCCGACGAAGGGCTCGACGAAAAAGTCCGACACGGTCGTCAGCGGGCCGAGCGCTCCCAGTAGCCGGATGTCCCCCGCCGGGATGCCGAGCTCCTCCTCCGTCTCGCGGACGGCGGTGGCGAACGCGGACCCGTCGCCCTCCTCCTGCCCGCCGCCCGGAAAGGAGATCTGGCCCCGGTGGTGCTCGACGGTCTCCGTACGGCGCGTGAGGACGATGCGCAGCGCGCCGTCGCGCACGAAGAGGGGCACGAGCACGGCGGCGCGCCGCTGTTCGGCGGGCGGCTCCGGGTGTTCCTGCGCGCGCGCATCGAGCCGGGCCGCGACCTCGTCCATCCACGAGACGGGGGCCGCCTTCTGCGCGTCAGGTGGCACGGGCGGGCCTTCCGTCGGCAGCCCACTTGAGATACGCCTCGACGAAAGGCGTCACGCCCCCGTCGAGGACCCGGTCCGTATCGCCCGACTCGAAGTCGGTCCTGTGGTCTTTGACCATGCGGTAGGGATGCAGCACGTAGGAGCGGATCTGGCTGCCCCACTCGATCGACTTCTTTTCCCCCACGCGCTTCTCCTCCTCGGCCCGCCGCTCGTCCAGCGCGCGCTGATAGAGGCGCGCGCGCAGCACTCGCATCGCCAGATCGCGGTTGCGGCCCTGGCTGCGCTCGTTCTGGCAGGTCACGACGATGTTCGTCGGGAGGTGGGTGAGCCGCACCGCCGAATCCGTGACGTTGACGTGCTGGCCGCCGGCTCCGCTGGAGCGGTACGTGTCCACGCGGAGGTCCTTGTCGGCGATCTCGATCTCGATGGTCTCGTCGATCTCCGGAGCCACGTAGACGGACGCGAACGAGGTGTGCCGCCGCTGCGCCGAGTCGAAAGGGGAAATGCGGACGAGGCGATGGACGCCCATTTCCCCCTTGAGGTAGCCGTAGGCGTGGTCGCCGACGACGTGCAGGGTCGCACTCTTCAAGCCCGCCTCCTCGCCGTCCTGGCGCTCGATCAGCTCCGCCTTCCAGCTGCGCGACTCGGCGAAGCGCATGTACATGCGCAGCAGCATTTCAGCCCAGTCCTGGGACTCGGTGCCGCCGGCGCCGGCATGGATGGAGAACCATGCGTTGTTCGCGTCCTCCGGGGCGCTCATCTTCACGGCCAACTCGAGCTCGTTGGCGAAGGACCCGGCCGTGGCGAGCGCGGCGCGCGCCTCCGGCTCGGCGGGTTCGCCCTCGCGCATGAGCTCGGCGAGTGTATCGAGCTCGCCCTTCCACTCGTCGAGCCGCGCCGAGGTCTCGAGCTTCTTTTCGAGAGCCCGCGTCTTACGGAGGACTTCCTGGGCTTCCTCCTGCTGCGACCAAAAGGCGGGAGCGGAGGCTTTCTCTCTCAGGCCGTCGAGCGCGCTCCGCGCCGCGTCGAGATCAAAGATAGCCCCGAAGCGCGGTCAGGCGCTCCGAGGCATTCGTGAGGGCGGATAGAAGATCGTCGCGTTCGGTCATAAAGGGAGTCATGAGTCATGAGTCTGCCGACGGCCCCGCCACCAGCGGACGAGGCCGAAGAGTAGCACGGCGGCGCCGAGCGCGTCGGCCACGGGCGGGATCCGGAATCCCCAGCGGTTCCAGACGGTGCTCCCGGTCTCGAGGCGCACGATGCCCCGCACGATCGTCCTTTCGTTCGGCCGCGTCTCGGCGAGGATCCGGCCGCGCGGGTCCACGATTCCAGAAATGCCGGTGATGGCGGCGCGGACGAGATACCGGTCGTTTTCGACGGACCGCAAGACGGCACCGGCAAAGTGCTGCTCCTGCGCCCCTCCCCGCCCGTACCAGGAGTCGTTGGAAATGGTTGCCAGCAGGTTCGCGCCGTCGGCCGCCTCCCGGCGCGCGAGCGAGGGAAAGGTCGTTTCGTAGCAGATCGCGGTTCCGATCGCGAGCGCACCGGAGCGAAGGACCGCCGGGACAGGCGCCGCCGCGAAGGCGCCGATTTCAGTCGAGATCTGCCGGACGAAGAAGAAGACGCGTGGCAGCGGGACATACTCGCCGAACGGCACGAGGTGCACCTTGCGATAGGGTGGGCCCGCGAGCCCGCCGGGCGCGAGCAGACGCGCCACGTTGTAGTAGCGGCCGTCGGACTCCTCCTCGACGTCGTTGAACAGGATCGACGGCCCGCCGTGCGCGATCGTGGCGAGGTCCTGCCGGAGGGTGAAACTGCGGTTCCAGTAGACCGGCAGCGCGGACTCGGGAATGACGATCAGGGCCGGGTCTTCGTCGGCGGCCTCCCGCGCCTGCGCGAGCACCGCGCGGTAGGTCTGTGCCGCGCCCTCGGGGCTCGCCCGCATCTGCTCCGTGAGATTCGGCTGGAGCAGGACGACCGCCAACTCCGGATGCTCGGGGCGCTCGGCGGCGAGCCGGACGGTTCCCCAGATCCCCGCTGCGAGCGCGAGCAGGGCCGCAGCGAGAATCGGGCGAATCCGCCCCGTCGTGATGCCCGCCGCGAGAAGTGCGGATAGCCCTACGGCCAGCGCCCCGACCCCGTAGACGCCCCAGACGGACGCGGTCTGCAGCCATACCGGATGTCGGTAGAGCGCGTGACCCACGAGGTTCCAGGGGACTCCTCCATAGACGAGCTCCGCGCGCACGTGCTCGCTCGACATCCAGAGCAGCGGGAACACGGCCAGGCGCCACGGCGAGCCGGCGGGAGCCGAGGCGACCGCGCCCCACGCGACGAGCGCGGGCCACTCGGCGAGGATCAATGAAAGGATGGCGAGGCACACCACCCCCATCGGGCCCCCCTGCCCGCCGTAGCGCGTGACGACGTAGTAGATCCACGGGATGGATGCGCACCAGTACGCGACGCCGAAGAGGACCCCCGACCAGAGCGCGCGGCCGCGGCTCTGCTCCCAGGCCAGGGCGGCCAGCCACGGCACCAGGGCGAGCGGCAGCAGGACGACCCATTCGACCGGAGGAAAGGCCAGCGCGAAAAGGAGCCCGGAAAGAACGCCGGCCAGGGGCGTCCGCCAGTGTTGCGCTCTACGGGTCACGGAACGCTCTAGAGGCCGGCGTGGGCGCCGGCGGCGAGCAGGGCTTCTTCGGCCCGGTACGAAGAGCGCACGAAGGGGCCGGCGAACACGTGGAGAAATCCCAGCCGCTGCCCGAACTCCCGGTGCCTGTCGAAGACCTCCGGATGCACGTACTCCACGACCGGCAGGTTTTCCCGCGACGGGCGCAGGTACTGCCCGATCGTGACGATGTCCACCGAAGCCTCGCGCATCCTCTCGAGCAGCGCGCGGACTTCCTCCTCGCGCTCTCCGAGCCCGAGCATGAAGCCCGACTTGGTCGTGAGGTCGGGGTCCAGGGTCTTCGCGGCCGACAGCAGTCCGAGCGACCGGTCGATCCGCGCGCCGCGCCTCACGCTCGCATAAAGCCGCGGCACGGTCTCCACGTTGTGGTTGAAGACGTCGGGCTTGGCCTCGACCACGACGCGGAGCGAATCGAAACGGCCGAGGAAATCGGGGGTCAGGACTTCGATCCCGGGCACCGGAGCGAGCGTTCGAATCGCCGCGATCGTGGCGGCGAAGTGCGCGGCTCCGCCATCGGGCAGATCGTCGCGATCCACCGATGTCAGGACGACGAAACGCAGGTTCATCTCTGCGACCGCGGACTTCACGCGCCAGGGCTCCATCGCGTCGACCGGTGCCGGTCTTCCGTTGGCAATGTCGCAGAATCCGCATGCCCGCGTGCAGACGTCCCCGAGAAGCAGGAACGTCGCCGTTCCACGGGCGAAGCACTCGCCCCGGTTGGGACAGCGCGCCTCCTCGCACACGGTGTGGAGCCCGTGCGAGCGCATGACTTTCTTGACTCCGTGGAGATCTTCGAGCCGCAGCTTGCGCTCGCGGATCCACGCCGGCGCGCGAAGGACGGGCAGCGTGCTCACTTGCCCTCCGGAACGATCCAGGGCTCGCGGATCTTTTCCTGCTTC
>JANMPW010000279.1:0-1622 GCA_031370065.1 Acidobacteriota bacterium | reverse complement strand
TGGATGCGCACCTTTTCGGCATGGGCGCGTGTTCCGGCGACGCCGTCGATGGCGAAGAGGCGCGAGAGCACGCGGGTGACGTTGGCGTCCGCGGCGGGGACCCGCGCGCCGAAGGCGAGCGACGCCACGGCAGCCGCCATGTACTCCCCGAATCCGGGAAGTGCACGCAGCGCCGCCGGGTCGCGCGGCAGGCTGCCCGCGTGGTCGCGAAGGATCCGCCGCGCCGCCTCGTGCAGGTTGCGCGCGCGGGCGTAGTAGCCGAGCCCGGACCAGGCGGCAAGGACCGTCTCCGCGCGGGCCCGGGCGAGCGTGGCGATGTCGGGGAAGCGGGAGAGAAACGCCTGGTAGCGCCCCCGGACGGCCCCGACCGTCGTCTGCTGAAGCATCACCTCCGAGACCCAGATGCGGTAGGGATCGCGCGTGCCGCGCCAGGGAAGCTGCCGTTTCTCGCGCCGGAACCAGGCGAGGAGCTTGAGACGGATGGTTTCAGGTTTCAAGTTCCAAGTTTCACGTTGGATCGCACCTGAAACCGGAAACCCCTCCAGTTACGAGGTCGTGATGTCGGTTCTTGGCGCGATCCAGCCCGGCTCCTTCATCAGGTCACGGACGAAGGTCGTCTCCTGCTCGTTGGGCAGGACCTCGGCCGCGTGCTTTTCGTAGGCCTCGGCCGAGAGCAGCTCACCCGTCACCGAGTAGGTCTTGCCCGAGAACTCGCCGATCGAACGGTGAAATTTCATATCCGGCGCGACCAGAGGCGAGGCGCCCGGGGGCAAGAGGCGGCTGATCGACTCGAGCAGCTTGTCCACTTCCTGCCGGTACAGCTCGCGCGAGAGCTCGTTCAAGTGCGCCTTGTCGGGGTCCGCGGGCTGCTTCACTTCGTCGTAGCGCCCCTTCACGCCCCAGACGTAGAACCACTCCGCCGAGGACGACGAGTCCTTGCCGAATAGATCGAACGCCGTCGAGAGCCACTTATTGATGTATTTCTGGAGGAGCGGCGCGGGAACGCGCCCGGCCTTGACGATCCGCTGCAGCCCCATGTGGCCCGTGCCGAGGTGAAAGCCCTCCTCGCGGAGCATGGGGCCCATCGAGCGCGCGAGTGGCGCGAACCCGGAGGTCGAGAGCATATTCAGCTGGAACTTGCCGTCCCGGTCCACGAACTCGGTATAGGTGAAGAAGTCGACCCAGTTGTCCACGTCGACGTTGAAGGATCCGAGCAGCCGGCTGTTCTGCCAGGAGCGGCGCTCGAGGAGCTTGCGCGCTTCGATCTTGCCGGTTTCGCCGAAGTGGTTGACGAGCAGGTGGCACATCTGCCAGCCATGGCGCATCTCCTCGACCATGATCCGGCAGCAGCTGTCGGTGTCGTAGTCCGACGGCGAGCTCTCGAGCAGGTTGCGCTGCTGCTCGACGGAGGCGAACTCCGTGTCGCCCTGGTAGACGATGAGGTTCAGGAGCGCGTCCCGGATCTGCTGTTGGGGGATCTGCGTGACCCGCTCCCACTTCTTTTGGCCGCGGAAGTCGCCGTACTCGATCTCGTCGGTCCGGAGCTCGCCGTACTTGGCCTCGAAGTCGTAGTCGGAGTACTTCGGCAGGTGGAGCCCGATGTCCCCCTGCCAGGCGCGGAA
>JANMPW010000277.1:0-2130 GCA_031370065.1 Acidobacteriota bacterium | reverse complement strand
TAAGCAGGCCCTCCAGTTGACGACGCCGTCGGTGCGTGAGTACAGCGACGTGGTCGGCACGCGTGGGGGCGCTGCGAGGTCACGCAGAAAACGCTTCTCCACCGACGCGGGATGGCCGTAGCGAAAGACGTTGTACGCGTGCGCCGCTCGCACGCCGGCCATGGTCAAGGGATGAACATCAAATGGCGCTCCGAGGGGAGAGCCAAGCGTGATGACCTGCTCGACCAGCTCAGGGTTCCGATGGGAGAGCACCTTCGCCAGGACTCCGCCGCGGCTGTGTCCGATGAGTGCCACACGCGCCCCGGTTCGGCGCTTGAGATGCTGCAACGAGTTGATCAGCGGTCGCAGCATCATCTCGGAGTACATGACGTTGAAGGCTACCCCGCCCATCTGCGGTTTGTAGCCGACCCGGCGGAGCCACTGGAACGGGGTGCGCAAAGACCAGTCGCCGGCCAGGAAGCCCGGAATCAGGAGGACGGGCCGTCCCAGGCCAGGCGGGACCTCGACGCCGCGATACACAGGGTCTCGAATGAGGCGGAGGTACTCGATGTAGACGCGGCCCTCGAGACACATCGGGGGAATGGGATCCCACCGCCCAAGATGCCGGAGATCGGGGAGGATCGACGCGGCGATCTCCTCCAGCCGGCTCCGCCTGCTTACAGGGGGTTGTGGAACTGTTGCCAAGTGAAGTCTGAGTGCTTCTCCTATGAAACCGTAGCGGGCTCGGGTGCGATTCTATACGTCAGCCACTGGTTGACAATCTCCAAAAAGCGATCGGGGGTTTCCATCATCGGCACGTGCCCGACACCCTCCAGGATCTCGAGGCGCCAGTCAGGGCGGCGCCGTACGAGGTCGCGAGCGGCGGCGACTGGAATCAAACGGTCGAGCTCGCCGTGGACCACCAGGGTCGGCGCCTCGACCTTCTTCACGCGTGCCCAGAAGCGAGGATCGGCCATCCGCAGGCCCAGGGACCGCACCGCCTGGGTGAAAGCGCGGCTGTTCTGGCGCCCGAGGTTGCTTCGCTCACGCGTCAGCTGAACGTGAGCGTCCAGCAGGTCGCCGCCCACTCGCGAGGGGTCGGCGGCGACCAGTGCGATCGTGCGCTCCACGAGGCGATCGGGGCCGAGGTTTCGCGCCCGCCTGTCGATCACGATTTCCGCCAGACCCGGCAGCGACAACGCAGCCACGACGCCCAGCGTCGCCGGGTCCGGCCTGCGGACGTGTGCGCCTGGGACGGCAGGGTCGACGAGGATCAGCTCGGTCACCCATTGCGGGTGGTCGGCGGCAACGACGATGGCGATGTGGCCGCCCATTGAGTTGCCCATCAAGATGACGGGCTCACCGATCACCTCCTCGATGAAGCGATGCACCAGCTCGGCGTTGGCGCCGATGGCGGCTGAGCGATGGAAGAGGGGAGTCCTGCCAAAGCCGGCGAGATCAAGGGCGAAGGTACGGTGGTGCTTGGCGAACTCTGGCCCTACCGCCAACCAGTTCACGGCAGCTCCGCCCAGGCCGTGGACCATGAGCAGAGGCCTACCTTCTCCCCCGAAGTCGAGGAATTGGACCGGCCCGTCCAGGTCTACAGTCCGATGCCGCACTGCGTCATATTACGCTTTGGAGGACGTACTTACGTGCGTTGCGGAGCGGGCTCTCGAAGGATTGTCGATGCCAGGCGCATGAGGATTTCCACCACCGCCGCCTGCGAGCGCCGGCCGTCCTTGTGCAGCCTGTCGAATACCTCAAAGGACGTAATTGCTCCGATCACATCCTCCGCCTCTTTGAGCGAGCAACCGGGACGAAGCTGATCCGTAGCCCCGAGCCGTTCGGCCAGGGTCCAGTCGTCATCCGGCTTCTTGATCTCCAGCTCTTGCGGAAGGCGCCGGAAAAGGGCGGGATCCGACGACCAGACCGCACACGAGTCGCTGAGGCGCTTGCGCAGCTGGTCTCGAGGATCGTCCGGCTCCGATGCATCGCCTGGCTGCCGGGTATGGGCCCCGGCGGCGAGCTCCCTCAGCAAGCCCGCTTTGGAACCGAACTGGTAGTAGACCGTGATTCGTGACACCCCCGCTCGTCGCGCGACGGCGCCTGTGCTGAGTCCGGGCTCGCCTGTCGCCAGCACCTCCCGGGCCG
>JANMPW010000117.1:0-1599 GCA_031370065.1 Acidobacteriota bacterium | reverse complement strand
AATGGAAGTCCCCGATCAACGGTGCCTCGACGCCGGCGTCGAGCATCCGCTTCTTGATCTCGGGCACGGCCGCGGCGGCTTCCGGGATGTTGACCGTGATCCGCACCATCTCGGAGCCCGCCCCCGCGAGCTCGATGCACTGCTGGGCCGTCCCGACCACGTCCACCGTGTCGGTGTTCGACATCGACTGGACGACGACCGGGGCTCCTCCTCCGACCTGGACGGGGCCGACCCGGACCCCCACGGTCGCGTGGCGTTTGCTTAGGCTCATAGACATTTCAATTTACCAGATGCGCCCGTGCTCGGCTTCCGGCCCGACAGGTGGCGCTCTCCTATGTTGTACGCTTTGCGCAACTTGGCTTTGATCGCGGGTACCCGCCTCGGCCCCTACGAGATCCTTTCGCCTCTCGGCGCGGGGGGGATGGGGGAGGTGTACCGGGCGCGGGACACGCGGCTCGAGCGGACGGTGGCGGTCAAGGTCCTGCCGCAGCATCTCTCGTCTTCGCCCGAGGTCCGACAGCGCTTCGAGCGGGAGGCGAAGACGATCTCGCAGCTGTCGCATCCCCATATCTGCGCGCTCTACGACGTCGGCCGCGAGGGCGAGCACGAGTACCTGGTCATGGAGCTGCTCGAAGGCGAGACGCTCTCCGATCGTCTCGCGAAGGGGCCGCTGCCGCTCGACCAGACGCTGCGCTTCGGCGTCGAGATCGCCGACGCGCTCGACAAGGCGCACCGGCAGGGGATCGTGCACAGGGACCTGAAGCCCGCCAACGTGATGCTGACGCGCTCGGGCGTGAAGCTGCTCGACTTCGGGCTCGCCAAGGCGATGACGCCCGCCACAAAGCAATCGAGCCTCACGGCGGTGCCAACCCAGCAGGGCCTGACGCAGGAAGGCACGATCCTCGGGACGTTCCAGTACATGGCGCCCGAGCAGCTCGAGGGCAAGGAAGCGGATGGGCGGACGGACATCTTCGCGTTCGGAGCCGTGCTCTACGAGATGGCGACGGGCAAGAAGGCATTTTCGGCGCCGAGTCAGGCCTCGCTGATCACGGCGATCATGTCGAGCGAGCCGGCGCCGATCTCCTCGGTCCAGCAGGCGTCGCCGCCCGCTCTCGACCGCGTCGTCAAGACCTGTCTCGCGAAGGACCCCGAGGATCGCTGGCAGAGCGCCTCCGACCTGAAGCGAGAGTTGCGCTGGATCGGGGATGGGTCGCAGTCCGGAGCGCTCGCACAGCCGGCTGCCGCCACGCGCCGAAAGGGTGGCTCTCGTATCGCCTGGTCGGTCGCGATCCTGTGCGCCGCCGCCGCTCTCGCCGCAGTGTTCGGCCCCTGGCGCGGCCGCGGCGCTTCTGCCGCGCTCGCGGGGTCCCCGTTGCAGTTGTCGCTGGACCTGCCGCCGGGGGAAAAGCTCGCCATCGCCTCCAGCTTCAGCTCCGGCGTCATCCAACTCGCACCGGACGGCCGGCAAATGGTGTACGTGGTTCGCAACGGAGCGGCGACGGAGCTGCGGCGCCGGAATCTCGAAACCGGTGAGACGACGACGATCCCCGGAACCACCGGAGCGTGGGACCCCTTCTTCTCTCCCGACGGCCGCTGGAT
>JANMPW010000263.1:0-8094 GCA_031370065.1 Acidobacteriota bacterium | reverse complement strand
GCGAGCGCGATCGTTTCGGGAACCTGGTTGCCGAGGCATTGCTCGGCGAGCGCCTGGGACCGGTCCACGAGCTCGCCCAAAAGGTTGACCTCGCCCTTTGCCAGCAGATCTGCGACCGCGGGCACGAGACTCGTCGTCTCTTCGACGAACTGGTCGAGCCGGCCGCCCAGGAATTCCCGCGAGAAGCCCTCCACCGGCAGGAGGCGCAGCAGACTCCGGATGCGCGCGGCCGCGTCCGGCGCCTCCGACAGGGCCGCGAAGAGCGATTCGTCGCGGCGGCCCGTCGAGCGGTTCCAGAGGGCGAGGATCGCCGACACGGCGAGCGAGAGACGGTTGTAGCTCTCACGGGCGGCCCCGGTTTTGTCGGAGGCGACGCCGCTCGAGGCGACGACGAAGCTCCAGTCGCTTTCGAGCGGCATCGAGCGCTCGTGGCGCACGGGACAGAATGCGTACTGCGCGATCTCTCCCGTGCGGCAGCACAGGATTGCCGTCTGGTCCTCGCTCCCGCCGAACGTGCCCACGCCCCGGTCGCCGCCGAACCCGCCGAAGCTCCGGCCATTCTCGACGCACCCGAGGTACCCGCCGAGGTCCTCCGGCCCGCGGATGTCCGCCGCGTACTCCGGGCGCGCCTCCAGCGCGTTCACGTCGGATAGCGCCGTGAAGAGGCTGACGACAAGCGCGCTCGAGCTCGAGAGCCCGGAGGCCCGCGGCAGGTCGCTCGCAAAGGCGATGTCGGCGCCGCGCAGATCCCCGCGAAAGTTCTGCGCCATGCGCGCGGCCACCGTCTGCGCGTAGACCATCCAGCCCGTCGCCGACGGAACGAGAGCCGCGTCGAGCGGCACCTCGCCCCTCAGCCCGCGACCCGCGTCCACGATCCGGACGATGCGGTCCGACCGGGGCACGGCGCTCACGCAGAACCCGCGCCCAATCGCGCAGAGGAGGCTGCGTCCTCCAGCGTAGTCGGTGTGCTTGCCAAGGACCTCGATGCGGCCCGGGACGAACCAGCGGCGCGCCTCCACGCCCACGGAGGACCCGAGTCCGTGCAGGGCCCCGTCCACGTCGGAAAAGAGCTCCCGCTTCCTGCGTCCCTCCGACGGAAGCAGGCCTTCGGATGTCAGCCGCTCCTCGATGCCCGTCACGGGCACGCCTCGATTCCGCGCAGGCGTTGGGCGACCGCGGCAATGTCGCCGCGCGTCGAGAGGTCCAGGACTCCTTCGTCGCAGGGCACCGCGCGAAATCGCAGGCCCATCTCGGCGATCGCCAGCGCCACGGCCTGCGGGAGCTCGAATTCTCCCCGCCCGGACCGCGCCACCCGACGGCACGCCTCGAAGATCGAGGGCGAAAACCGCCACAGGTTCATGCTGAGGAGAACCGCGCCGCCCGCGGCTGCCAGCGCGGCAGGATCCGGTTTCTCGACGAGCCCCTCGAGATACCCTTTGGCGTCGACGGCCAGGACAGCGTACCGCTCCACGCGCTCCCTCGGGAAATTGCTCTTTTCGAGCAGCACCTCGCGCTCGAAGACCGGCAGCCCCGGCTCGCCCAAGCCCACGAGCGCACGGATGGCCGGGACCGGGTAGTAGTTGTCGGAGTTGAGCGCGATGAAATCGTCGCTGCCCGCGAACTCCTCGGCGGCGAGCAGCGCGCTCGCCGTTCCGAGAGGCTCCGGCTGGAGCGCAAAGACCACGCGGACCCGCTCCGGCGGCGCCGCCGCATAGTGGTCGCGGATCGCGTTGCCCCCGGGCCCGACGACGAGGCAGACATCGCGGATGCCGGCGTCGGCGAGCGCGGAGAGGACGTAGTCGAGAAACGGCCGGCCGACGGGAATCATGGCCTTGAGCCCGGATTCGGCCGCCGCGGCCTGGGCGGGGTCGAGGGCGGCGCCCGCATCCTCGCGCCGCATGCGCGTGCCGAGCCCGGCGGCGAGGATCACGGCCTTGTGAACCGACCGCAATTGCGCCGCTACCGGGATAGGGACCAGCGCCCGCCTCAGACCCGCGCCCGGCGCACGTCCCCGCCGAGTGCGTAGTCGAAGAGCAGGTCGAATCCCCCGGGGTCGCGGTCGCCGTAGCCCCGCAACCGGAACCGGAGAGTTTTCGCGTCGAGCCACCGCACCGCTTCCAGATACACGCGGCGGTTGCCCGTGCGCTCGGGCATCGACGGAAAGCTCCTGGCGAGCTCGGCTCCGACATCCACCGGCGCGCCGGGGCGTTCCGAGAGGAAGATCTTCACCGTCGAAAAGTCGCGGCTCGCCCGGTCCGTGATGGCCAGCGCGTTGCCATCCGGCGCCCACAAGACCATCGCGGAGCGCCCATACGACTGCAGAGATTGCGATGCGCCGGTTTTCAAGTTCTTGAGGCTCAATGCGTGGGCCCCGGCCGAAGTCGCACCGACCGCCGTGTAACGGCCCGTGGGGTCCATGGCCTCCGCGGCGCCCGGAAACGCGACCGGATCCCCCGCCGCCGCGACGGCCAGAGCGAGCGCCAGCAGCCCCGGCAGCATCAGAGTCCCGCCCGCAGGCTGGCCGGCCGCCAGCGAAAGCGCTCGAGCGCGATGCGGCCGACGGAGTCGAAGCGCACGCGCTCGCGTTCGAGACGGAGCCGCTGCAGACGACCCGCCGGCCCCCCGTCCGAGCGCTGGCTGATCTGGCCCCGGGCGTTGACCACCCGGTGCCAGGCAACGCCGCTTCCCTCGCGAAGGGCGTTCAACGCATAGCCGACGAGGCGCGCCCGCCCCTGCAGCCCCGCCAGCACCGCGACCTGCCCGTAGGTCGCCACGCGGCCGCGAGGGATTCGAGACACCACGGCGTAGATCCTATGGTACGAATCGCCCGCGGACGCCTTCGCCCCCGTCTCTCTCATCGCTCGGCGCCCGGCCCGAGGACCGCGTAGCGCACGCCCTCGCCGTGCGCCTGCGCATCGAGAAAGCGCGGGACATCGGCGAGCGCCCCGCGGGCCGAGACGAGCGGCCGCGGGTCGATCTCGCCCGAGGCCAGCGCGTCGAGGGCGGAGCGCGCCTCCGCCGGCGTGTAGTGGAACGAGCCGCAGAGCGTGATCTCGGCGTAGTGGAGGCGCGCGGCGTCAAAGCCGACGGTCGCCCCGGGAACGCAGCCGCCGAAGAGAAGCACCTGGCCGCCGGGCCGCACGAGCTCGGGAAGCCGCTCCCACACCGCGCGGTCGCCCGTGCAGTCCACGGCGATGTCCGGCAGAGCGCCGTTGGCGGCGACGAGGGGCTCCGGGCCCTCCCGCGTCAAGTCCGCGAAACGCGCGCCGTACCGGGCCGCGAGCGCCGCGCGCTCGGGGCGCCGGCCGGCGACGACAACCTCCAGGCCGCTCCGGGACGCGACGGACGCCCAGAGGAACGCGAGCGCCCCGGCGCCGTACACGAGCAGCGTGCCCGACGGCGCGCGCAGACGGCTCCAGCCGTGGAGCACCGAGGCGAGCGGATCGAGGAACGCCGCCACCTCGTCGTCGAGGCCGGGAGGAACGCGATGCAGGTTCGCGGCGACGACGCCCGCCGGGACCCTCACGTACTCGGCAAAAGCACCCCACATCCGTTCCGTGTGCCCGGCCGCGCAGAGGTTCGCCCGCCCGGCGTGGCAGTCCGCGCACCGCCCGCAGGGCCCGGAGAGCCCGGGAACCGCGCGGTCCCCGACCTTCCAGCCGATGACACCCTCGCCGAGCTCGAACACCTGCCCGCAGACTTCGTGGCCCATGGTGACCGGCAGCGCAACGCGCGGATGCCCGCGCGCGAGCAGCTTCAGATCGGTCCCGCAGGTCAGCGCCGCGCCGACGCGCAGGACCACATCCCCCGGTCCAGCGCGGGGCCGCTCGAGCTCCCGTTCTGAATATTCTCCGACGGCAGTCTGGACGAACGCTCTCACGACTTCCGCGCGCCGATGAAGCGCGCGAGATCGGGCAGGACTCCGCCGCCTCGGGGAAGCGACTCGGCCGCCGCCACCGCCTCCGCGATGTTCTCCGCGAGCAGCGTGCGCGAGCGTTCGACGCCCCACACGACCGGGAAAGTGGCCTTGCCCGCCGCGGCGTCCTTGTTCGAGGCCTTGCCGAGCGTCGCGGCGTCGGACTCGACGTCGAGCAGGTCGTCCTTGATCTGGAAGGCGAGGCCGATCCGGCGGCCATAGAGATCGACGCGCGCGAGCGTCGGCTCGTCCGCGCTCGCGAGGATCGCGCCGGTCAAGAGCGAGGCGCGCATCAGCCGGCCCGTCTTGTTCTCGTGGATGCGCGTCAGAAGCTCGGCCGTGGGCGAGGTCTCCGTCTCCGCCTCGATATCGGCCATCTGCCCGCCGATCATGCCCTGCGTGCCGATGGCCTCGACGACGGTCTGCAGGACGTGCACCTTGGCGGCAGCGTGCTTCTCGCCCTCCGGATACCGGGCAAAGACGCCGAGGCCAAGCGTCAGCAGCGAGTCTCCGGCCAGGATCGCGGTCGCCTCGCCGAACACGACGTGACAGGTCGGCACGCCCCGCCGCAGGTCGTCGTTGTCGAGCGCGGGGAGGTCGTCGTGGATGAGCGAGTAGGTGTGGATCATCTCGAGCCCGCAAGCGGGCTCGAGGACATCCGCGGCCGGCGCGCCAAGCACCTCCGCGGCGGCCAGGCACAGGATCGGCCGCAGGCGCTTGCCGCCCGCGAAGACCGAGTGGCGGATGGCGCGGTGAAGGTTCGTGGGCCACGCGGTCTGCGCCGGCAGCAGCCGGTCGAGAACGCGGTCGACCTCTTCGCGCCGGGCCGCCAGGTACCCGGCGACGCCCTGCGTCCCGGCCTCAGTCGCGCTCGTCATCGTCGTTCTCCGCGGCGCGGCCCGGATCGAAGGGCGCGGTCTTCCACTCGCCCTCGGACTCCTTGAGGACGATCTCGACCGACTTCTCGACCTCGCCGAGCTTCTTCTCGCAGAACCGCGCCAGCTCCATGCCTTCCTGGAAAAGCGCGAACTGGGCATCGAGGCCGCGGTCCTCCCCTTCGAGCTCCGCCACGATCGCCTCGAGACGCGCCATCGCCTCCTCGAAGCTCTTCTCTTTCTTTGAGCGCGCCGTCACGATTCCTCCTCCCGATCGCCAAACAGCGGACCTGCCCCTGCAAGCCGCCCTCCTGAGCGAACCACGGCGCCGAGCTCCCCCTCGTGGAGCCGGACGCGAATGCGCTCCCCCACCGCCACCTGCGCCGCCCGGGTGATGGGCGCGGCCGAGCCCTCGCGGAACGCGACCGCGTAACCGCGCGAGAGCACGGCGAGCGGGCTCAGGATCTCGAGCCGTCGGGCGAGTTCCTGCAGGCCCGCGCGCCGCCGCTCGAGCCGGCGCCCCGACCGTTCCCCGAGCATGGATCGCAGGTTTGCGACCCGGTCCCTTCGCCGCGCGAGCTCCGCCACGCGCGGAAAGTCCTGGAGAAACCGCCGCCCCGCCGCGACGCGCGCCGCGTACTCGGACGGCCTGCGGGAGAGAAGCGTGACGAGCGCGTCGCGGCTCTGGACGACGAACTCCTTCCACTCCCGGACGCGGCGCGGGAACCCGAGGAGCGCACCGGACCGAGCAAAGCCCGCAAGGTGCGCCCGCTCGAGGGCGAGCCGGGAGCGCACCGCTCGCAGGACCGCCCGGCGGGCGAGGCCCAAGCGCCGCTCGATTTCGTCCTTGCGCTCGACGACGAGCTCCGCGGCGGCCGAGGGCGTCGGGGCGCGCAGGTCGGCCACGAGGTCCGCAATCGTCACATCGGTCTCGTGGCCCACCGCGGAGATCGTCGGGATCGCCGACGCCGCGAGCGCCCGCGCCACCCGTTCGTCGTTGAACGGAGCGAGGTCTTCGGGCGAGCCGCCGCCGCGGGCGAGGATCAGCACGTCAAAACCGCCGCGTCGGTTCAAGTGCGCGACCGCCCCCGCGATCTCGGCCGCCGCCTGGTCCCCCTGGACCCGGACCGGGTACACGGTGATCGCCAGGCCATCGAAACGGCGCGCGAGCACGTGCAGGATGTCGCGGATGACGGCGCCGGTGGGCGACGTCACGACCGCGATCCGCCGCGGGAGCCTGGGGATCGGGCGCTTGCGTGCGGGGTCGAAGAGCCCCTCGGTTTCGAGCCTCGCCTTCAATTGCTCGAACGCGAGCTGCAGCGCGCCGCGGCCCACGGGCTCGACGGTGGAGGCCTTGATCTGGAACTTGCCCTGGGGGGCATAGAGGTCCAGCGAGCCGCGCACGACGACTTCGAGGCCCGGTTCCATCCGGAAGGGCACGCGCTTCAGGTCCGAGGCGAAGATAATGGCGGGCAGGGAGGCGGTCTTGTCCTTAAGGGCAAAATAGCCGTGCCCGCCGCGCAGGTCGAAACGACCGATCTCCCCGACCACCGACACGTCCCGCCAGGTCGTCCGTAGAACCGAGGACACCTCGGCGAGCAGCTCGGAGACCGTGTAGGGGCGCGGTGGCGCAGCAACGGTCAGGGGAGCGGGAACGGGTCGCGGGAGCATCCGGAGATTCTAATCTCCGCCCGCTTTCGAAACGCCCGAAAAGGGCATCGCGAAAACGAGCAGCGTCGCCATCTCGACTTCCGTGTCGCCGAAGTTGTACTCGAAAAGACCCGCGACCGTCAGCGCCCAGCCTGCGAGCAGGGCTCCGGCCCAGAGCGCCGCCCGGTCCGGGCCGTCGCCGCGGCGGGCGAGCGCCGCCGCCCGGGCGAGGAAGAGCCCGACGAGCACGAGGTATGCGGCCGCGGCGAAGAGCCCGTTCGCCGCCGCGATCTGGATCACGTTGTTGTGAAGATGCGGCACGCTCCAGCGCGGCGCGTCGGGATCGCGGTAGAGCGGGTAGTAGGGCTTCACCATCTCGGGCCCCAGGCCGAAGACGGGTGCATCCCGGACCATTCGGGCACCCGCCCGCGCCATCGCGATCCGGTCGCGATTGGTCCGGTCGGAGAGGTCCGTCGTCGATCGGATGCGGTCTCGGATCCCCGCCGGAGCGACGAGGTAGACGACGACGAGCACGGGGGCGATCCAGAGCAGGACGCGCGGGCGCCGCACGGCCGCATAGATGAGGAGGGCCGCCACCACTCCCACGTACGCCCCGCGCGTGAACGTCAGCAGGACCGCCGTAAAAGGCAGGACGCAGAGAAGTCCGAGCGCGCGCCAGCGCCCCCTGCCCTCGAGCGCGTAACCGAGCAGCACGCAGGCGGCCAGCATCGTGATCCCCGAGAAGGTCATGTAGTGCGAGAGGGTGCCGCGGATCCGGCTCTGGAGGTCGTTGCCCCCGTTGAGAAACTGCCAGATCCCATAGAGCGCCAGGGCCGTCCCCGAGGCCGCGAGCGCGAGGAAGACCGTCCGCGCGCGGGCCACGGTGTCCGAAAGGTCCATGGCGATCGGCACGAGCAGAAAGAGGGCGAGCCCGGGGAGGTGCCGCGCGCTCGCTGCCGGATCGCTCGAGAAGAAGGCCGAAAGGATGGTCAAGAGCGCAAGCACGAGCAGGACAAAACAGAAAGGGGAACGCAGGCTCTCCGGCAGCCGTCGCTCCCGCGCGATCGAGGCGATCCAGACTGCGAGGAGGAGCCCCGCGACGACGTACGCGGGCGAGATGAACGGAGTCAGGAAGGCGAAGAGAACGAGGAGGAGAAACGCGAGCCGGCGAAGGGGCACCCTTTCAGCGATCAGCGGTCAGCGCCCCGCGGCCTCCGAGCCGGGGAGGGCTTCGTCGATCAGCATGACCGGGATGTCGGACACGATGGGGTAAACCAGGTCGGCCTGGCGCGAGTAGAGGCCCTGGGTCACGACCGGCTCCTCGTCGCGGAACTTCTCCCTGTACTTGTCGACGAGCGCCTTGCGCGTCGACTCCTTGAGCACGACGAGCTCGAGCGGGCCCTTCGTCTTGGGGCAGACGAGAATCGCCAGCAGCTCTGGATCGACGGCCATAACTGGTTCCCTTCAGCTTGGAGTATATCGGTGGAGCGGTTTTCAAGTTTCAGGTCGCTAAGCCGCCAATCCTTGAAACCTGAAACCCGGCTTTCCTAAAGTGACGCCAGGATCTCCTTCGGGTGCCCCTTGACCGATACCTTCGGATGGGCTTGCACGATCTTCCCGTCCGGCCCGATGACGTAGCTGATGCGAGTGGCG
>JANMPW010000228.1:0-4502 GCA_031370065.1 Acidobacteriota bacterium | reverse complement strand
GCGCTCGCCCGGCGTCAACGCCGGCACGCTCGAGGCGCATGCCCTCGGGATTGTCACCGCCGCGACCCTGATGGCCCTCGAGCCGTCGGCCGCGCGCGGTGTCCGGGCGGCGGCGGAGCGCGCGTCGAGGATGTCGCTCGGCCTCCACTTCGTGGTGACGGGAGGCGGCCGACCGGCCGCCGCGGCCAGGGCCGTGCCGACCCTCGCGCCGGACGGCCGGTTCCGGCGGCGCCGCGAAGATCTCCCGCCGCACATCCCGTCGGAGGAAATCCGCATGGAGCTCGAGGCCCAGATCGACATTTTCCAGGTCCTGGCCCGAAAGCCCCCGACGCATCTCGACTCCCACCACCATGCTGCCCTGCATCCGTCGATCGCGCCGGTCTTTGCGGCCGTCGCCCGGGCGCTTTCGCTGCCCGTTCGTGCGTCGAGCGACGAAGCGCGCCGGGCCCTGCGTGTGGCGGGCGTAAAGACCCCGGACCGGTTCTTCGACGACTTTCACGCCGAGGGCGTCCGCTTCGAGACGCTCGAACGGATTCTTGAAGGCGTGCCCGACGGGGTCTCCGAGCTGATGTGCCACCCCGGGCGCGTGGACGAAGAACTCAAGAACGGGTCGAGTTACGTGGTCGAGCGAGAGTGGGAGATCGAGCTGCTCTGCGACCCCGGGATTCGCCAGCGCGTGCGCGCGCTCGGGATCGAACTCGTCGGATACGACGCGCTGTGAGCGCGGATTCGGTTAGGATCTCGGCAACGCCCCGAGCGGCTGGAAGAAAGGCGCCATGAGAGCTCTCGTTGCCGACAGCGATCCGGAAAGGCTTCGCCAGCTCGAGGGCTGGCTCGCCCGCTGGGGCTACGACGTCGCGCCGGCCCGCAACGGCATCGAAGCGTGGAGCCGGCTCGAGGCGGAGCGGGAACCGATCCTCGTGCTCCTGGCCTGGCGCATGGAGGGGATGCATGGCATCGACGTGTGCCGGAAGCTCCGGCTGCACCCAGAGCTCCCGTCGGTCTACGTGCTGCTCTTCGCCGGCGAGCGCGGCGAGGAGGACCTGCTCGATGGCGTCAACGGCGGCGCCGACGACTTTCTCTTTGCGCCGCTCGACGCGGTCGAGGTCAAGGCCCGCGTGCGCACGGGCGCCCGGATCGTCGAGATCGAACGGGCGCTGCGCGCCTCGCAGGACGCACTGCGCGTGCAGTCCACGCGCGACGCGATCACCGGGTCCTGGAACCGCGCCGCCATCCTCGACCTGCTGCACAAGGAACGGGAGCGGGCGCGCCGCAAGAGCGGCTCGGTGGGGGTCGTGCTCGCCGACCTCGACGCCTTCCGCAAGGTCAACGAGACGCTCGGCACACCCGTCGGCGACGAGGTGCTGCGCGAGGCCGCACGGCGCATGAGCTCCACCCTGCGCCCCTACGACGCCGTCGGGCGCTACGGCGGAGAGGAGTTCCTCATCGTGCTCCCCGGCTCCGACGGGCTCGGCGGCCTGACGGTGGCCGAGCGGATCCGTGAGTCTTTCTCCAACCATCCGGTGCACACGTCGGCCGGCCCGGTATCCATCACCCTGTCGCTCGGCGTCGCGGCCGAGGGGGGCGAGGCGGCGTCCGACGGAAGCGCCCTGCTGCGCGCGGCTGACACGGCCCTGAAGCGGGCCCAGCAGACCGGTCGCAACCGCGTGGCGCTCTCCGACGAGTCGGGCCTCTCGATCGACGCCGTGCCGGACGGCGGCTCCTAGCCGGACCAGTCAGTCCGGCGGGCGGGCGCTCCATTGACTTTCGAGTCCGCCTGCGATTGTGTAGGCGGGAGACAGGAGCCGGAACATGTCGCTGGTGGCGGTCTGGGTCATCGTCGCCCTCGGGGCCGGGATCCTCGAGGTGGTCGTGCCGGCCTTCGGGTTCGTCTTCGTGACGCTCGCGGCGCTGCTCGCGGCCGTCCTCGCGCTGCTCGCCTATGGACTGACCGTGCAGGTCATCGCCTTCGCCGTTTCGGCGCTGGTCTTTTTGTTCGTGCTGCGGCGCTTTTTCGTGCATCGGCTGCGCGGGCCCGGCGTTCCGTCGCGCACCGAGGCGATCACCGGAAAGATCGCCGAGGTCACCGAGCCGATCGATCCGGTGCGGGGCCTGGGGCGCGTGAATGTGGAAGGCCACGACTGGGCCGCGAGCGCGACCGTTCCGATTCTCGCCGGCGCCCGTGTGCGCATCGATGGCGCCGATGGAATCGTGCTGCTCGTGTCTCCCGTACAGAAAGGACTCTGACATGCCGTCCGCGTCTCCGTCGACGTTCGTGCTCTTCGTCCTCGTTCTGTTCGCCCTGATCGTGCTCGCGAAGTCGATCAAGGTCGTTCCGCAGAAGCAGGTGAAACTGATCGAGCGGGTTGGCCGTTTTCACAAGCGCGCCGATGCGGGACTCAATGTGATCGTGCCGTTCCTCGATTCGGTCCGTGCGACGACCGACCTGCGGGAGCAGATCACGCAGATTGAGCCGCAGGCGGTCATCACGCGCGACAACGTGACGATGAAGGTGGACGCCGTCATCTATTTCGTGATCGCCGACCCCGTGCGCGCCACCTATGAGGTGCAGAACCTCGGTTGGGGCATCGAGCAGCTTGCGCTGTCGGCCCTGCGCAACGTGATCGGCGCGCTCGATCTCGATCACACGCTGACCTCCCGCGACACGATCAACACGCAGCTGCGCGCGGCGCTCGACCAGGCCACCCAGCAGTGGGGCGTCAAGATCATGCGCGTCGAGTTGAAGAACATCGACCCGCCGCAGGACATCAAGCTCACGATGGAAAAGCAGATGACCGCCGAGCGTTCGCGCCGCGCGATGGTCACCAATGCCGAGGGCGAGAAGTCCTCGGCGATCCTGAAGGCCGAGGGGCAGAAGCAGGCGCTGATCGTCAACGCGGAAGGCAAAAAGGAGTCCGCGATCCTCGAGGCCGAGGGCCAGGCGCAGGCGCGCCTGCGAGTGGCGCAGGCGGAGGCGCAGGCGATCCGGGCCATCGCCGAGGCGATCGGATCAGCCGGTAACCCCGCACAGTACCTGATCGCGCAGCGCTACCTCGAGTCGCTCGGCCAGATGGGCGCGGGCGCCCAGAAGATCGTGTTTCTCCCGTACGAGGCCTCCGGCGTCCTCGCCTCGCTCGGCGGAATCCGGGAGTTGCTCACCGCGAGCGGCGCACCCCCTGCCCCGCCCGCTCCGTCCGGGCCCACGGGCCCGCGGCCCGCGCCGCCGATGTCGCCGATCGCGCGCTGAGCTCGGGAACGGGCCGAGCTAGCGAAGAAGCGACACGGCGTCGATCGCGGCGAGGGCGCGCTCCAGTTCGCCGGCGTCGTTGCCGGCGTGGGGCGAGAAACGCACAAAGCCTTCGCGAGGCGCGACGATGACGCCGCGCGCTTCGAGGGCCTTCGCCCACGATCGTGCGTCGCCGGAAGGCGGAGCCGCGGCGAGGATTCCCGAGCCGAGCGGCGCGGGCGAGGCGATTGTCCATCCTCGTTCGGCGAGGCCCGCCCTGAGGATTTCGACCAGTTGGAGGATCCGGTCGCGTACGGCTTGGCGGCCCATCTCGTTCAACTGGCCGATGGCCGCCGCATGGCCGGCGTTGTTGGCCGTCGGCAGCGTCCCCGGCTCGTAGCGGCGCGCGCCCGAGTACGGCACGCCCCGATATTCGAGGTACTCGCCCTCGGTCTTCAAGTTCCACCAGCCGGCTGCGCGGGCGGGCACGCGCTCGCGCGCGCTTTCGCTGACGTAGAAGACCGCGCCGCCCTCCGTTCCATAGAGCCACTTGTGGGCGTCCGCGCAGAGGACATCCACGTTGGCGGCCGCAACGTTCATCGGCAGGGCGCCGAGGCCCTGGATCGCGTCCACGACGAAGAGAATCCCGCGCTCGCGGCACAGTCGTCCGATCTCGGCGAGCGGGAAGACCCAGCCGTTGTGGAACGCAACCCAGGAAACGGCGACGACCCGCGTGCGCCCGTCCACGAGCGCGGCGACGTCGTCGGCCGTGATCCGTCCCTCGCGGTTCTTTGCGACGCGGCATTCGACGCCGCGGGACGCGAGCGTGCGCCAGGGATAGGCGTTCGACGGAAACTCCATGTCGTCGGTGACGACGTTGTCGCCTTCGGTCCAGGGAAAGCCGAGCGCGACGAGGTTCAGGCCCCAGCTCGTGTTGGGCAGGAAGGCGATTTCGGTGGAAGCCGCTCCAACAAATCGGGCGGCCTTTTCGCGCGTCGCCTCGATCATTCCGTACCAGGTGCGCCAGTCGGCGGCGCCCCGGTCGCGGACGTTCTCGACGTGCGCCGTCATCGCGTCCGCCACGCGGCGCGGCAGCGGCCCGACGGCGGCGTGGTTCAGGTACACGAGGTTCTTCCGGATGGGAACTCCCGGTCGAGCGCGGCGGGGGAGAAGTCGAAGCTCATGCGAGGATCTTCCTATAGAACGCTTCGTAGTCCGACACCATCCGCTCGAAATCGTAACGTTCCTCGGCCCGGCGGCGGCACGCGGGGCGGTC
>JANMPW010000199.1:0-1714 GCA_031370065.1 Acidobacteriota bacterium | reverse complement strand
GAGCGCGAAACGCCGGCAGGGGGAAGGCATTGGGGTCTCCTTTCGCAACGGTTACGCAACCTCATACGCCGAGTCCCCTTACCTTGTCAATCGGCGGACTCCATCCTCGCTGCTCGAGCGTCTCCAGCCCCTCTTGAAGATCCCCTGCTTTCTGTCGCCGGGATGGCTGAAGATCGACCCCAACTTCGATCCGCTGCGCAAGAACCCGAGGTTCCAGAAACTCGTCGTCGGCGCGAAGTGATTCGAGGCATCCGTCCGGGTCCTTGAGACCGCTCGTTGCTCCGGCCTGTTCGCGGACTGTTCGCGCCCGGTCCCGGGGATGCCTGGGGATGATTGGGTACGGCTGGGGATGCCTCTTCCGAGCGCGGTCCCCAAAGATCCCCAGTCATCCCCAGTTCCGATTCCAATCTTTCCAAGCTGAATGTCGCCGGTTCGATTCCGGTTGGCCGCTCCAATCGTTTGACCCGTGTCCCGATTGGCTTTTTGCGATGTCTGGGGCGGTGTGACACGCGCTGACAGAGAGTGACCGACTGTTCGCGTCGCGCGAACAGTGGTCTCGCGCGTTGTAGTCTTGGACAGCCGATGACACTTCCAGCCGGCACCCGTCTCGGCCCCTACGAGATCCTCGCGCCTCTCGGCGCGGGCGGGATGGGGGAGGTCTACCGGGCGCGGGACACGCGGCTCGGACGGGAGATCGCTTTGAAGGTTCTCCCGGAAGCCGTGGCCTCCAATCCCGAGCGTTTGTCGCGGTTCGAGCAGGAGGCGCGGTCCGCGTCGGCGCTGAACCATCCGAACATCGTCACGATTCACGACATCGGGTCCTCCGGCGAGGTCACGTACATCGGCATGGAGCTCGTCGCGGGCTCGACGTTGCGCGAGCTCCTCGCCGATGGCCCGCTGCCGCCCCGGCAGTTGATTTCAATCGGGACGCAGGTCGCCAGCGGCCTTGCTGCCGCGCACGAGGCGGGGATCGTTCACCGGGACTTGAAGCCCGAGAATGTGATCGTCTCTCCCGACGGCCGCGTGAAGATCCTCGACTTCGGACTCGCCAAGCTCGCCACGCCTGCCTCGGGCTCTGGCTCGCAGCTGCCGACGGCGGCGGAGCCGACGCAGCCCGGCACGATCCTGGGAACGGTCGGGTACATGTCGCCGGAACAGGTTCGGGGCCTGGCGCTCGATCGGCGCACGGACATCTTCTCGCTCGGCACGATGTTGTATGAGATGGCGGGAGGCACGCGCCCGTTTCAGAGGGCGACACCGGCCGACGTGATGACGGCGATCCTGAAGGAGGATCCGGGACCGCTGCCGCCCGCAACGCCGCCGGGGCTCGACCGCATCCTTCGTCGCTGCCTCGAGAAACTGCCCGAGCAGCGCTTCCAGTCCTCCCGGGATCTCGCCTTCGCGTTGGACGCTCTCTCGACGGTATCTTCGCCCGCCGCCGAGCCCGGCCCAACGATCGAGGCGCGGAAACAGCTGCACCGCGTCATCCCGCTCCTGATCGTGGCGGCGAGCTCGTTTCTCATTGCCTGGTTCCTGCGCCCCGTCTTCCTCGGACCCCGAGAGCTCCGGTTGGGGAAGGCCGTGCGCCTCACGACCGGCCCGCTTCTGGAGTTCGGGGCGGCCATCTCGCCCGACGGAAAGTGGGTCGCGTATCTTTCCAATGCGCGAGGCCCGGTCGACGTCTGGGTCAAGTTCGTCGTGGGTGGCGAGGCCG
>JANMPW010000111.1:0-2033 GCA_031370065.1 Acidobacteriota bacterium | reverse complement strand
CGCAATGGCACCCTCCGTGATAAGCCTGCATCGCAGCCATAAGCGTCCTATTCGGCGGCCGTCTTCTTGCCGACCATCTTTCTGCTCGGCGCCTTCCGGCTCGGCGCTTTCCCGGCGGCCGTCTTCTTACCTTGCCCGGCCTTCGCGCGGGGCGTGGGTGCGCGCCGCACAGCGCGCTTCTTCGAGGTTCCTTTGCTGCTTCGCTTCTGATTGGCCATAACGGGACTCTACATCCACCCTGCAACCGCGCCTCAGGCCTCGAGGAACGCCAGCAGGTCGGCGTTGATCTGGTCCTTGTGCGTCGAGCACATGCCGTGCGGCAGGCCCGGGTAGACCTTGAGCGTGGAGCCCTTGACGATCTTGGACGAGAGAAGGGCCGAAGCGACGATGGGCACGATCTGGTCATCGTCGCCGTGCATGATGAGCGTGGGCACGTCGAACTTCTTGTGGTCCTCCGTGAGGTCCGTCTCGGAGAACGCCTTGATGCAGTCGTAAGCGGCGGGGAAACCGGCCAGCATTCCCTGGAGCCAGAACGAGTCCCGCAGGCCTTGCGAGACTTTGGCGCCCGGCCTGTTGAAACCGTAGAACGGCATGCTGAGATCCTTGAAGAACTGCGAGCGGCCAGCAACGACGCCGGCGCGGATTTGGTCGAACGTCTCGATCGGCAAGCCACCGGGATTGGCGGCCGTCTTCAGCATCAGCGGCGGGATCGCGCCGATCAGCACAGCCCTGGCTACACGCTTCGTGCCGTAGCGGCCGATGTAGCGGGCGACTTCGCCGCCGCCCGTTGAGTGACCGATGTGGATCGCCTTCTTCAGGTCGAGCCATTCGACGAGCGCCGCGAGGTCATCGGCGTACGAATCCATGTCGTTGCCGAACCAGGGCTGGCTCGAGCGGCCGTGAACGCGGCGATCATGGGCGATGCAGCGATACCCCCGGGAGGCCAGAAAGAACATCTGGTCTTCGAAGGCATCCGCGGAGAGCGGCCAGCCATGGCTGAAGACCACCGGCTGTCCGCTGCCCCAGTCGTTGTAATAGATCTGCGTGCCGTCTTTCGTCGAGATCGTGCTCATCGTCTTCACTCCTTTTTCATCGACAGGGCGTTGATCCCGTTGCCTTCGGCTCCGGATCGGAAGCATGCCCCCGCGCCCGCTCGCTACGGGTTGGATTCTCGCCGGCGATACTCTTCGAGGGTCTTGCGGTCCGTCACGTCCCCGCACACGGCCAGGGCCGCGAGGGTTCGGCCGAAATCGTCGAAGAGCGGGACGACGACGATTTTGCCCACGCCCTTGACGCCGTCCTTGCGGACAAACCGCGCTTCGCCGTTCCAGCGGCCCTCTCGCCGCATCGTCGCGAGCAGATCCATCGCCGTGGCGGTCGCTCCGGCCGGGCGCAGGAGGTCGGGCGTCTTGCCGAGCATCTCGGCCTTCGAGTAGCCGAACATCCGCTCGGCGCCCGGGTTCCAGTCCACGATCCGGGCCTCGAGATCCAGCGTGATCACCGCATCGCTGATGTGGTCGAAGGCGCGCGCGTGGCGGCGGATGGTGTCTTCCATCAGGCGGATGCGGGTCACATCGTGAAAGCTCCAGACGCGCCCGACCGTCTTGCCCGCAACCTTCTGGGGCGAGGAATACCGTTCGAACATCCGCCCGTCCTTGAAGTCGAGCCAGTCGTAGCTCTTCGCCTCGGGCTGCCCGTACAGGTCTCGCACCTTCTGCACGAAGCGCTCGGGGTCGCGCAGCTGGTCGAGGACGAAGGCCATCGCGTCCTTGTCGTTGCGCGCGGCCATCACCTCGTCGGGGATGTGCCACATCTCCGCGAACTTCCGGTTGAAGCTCACGATGCGGCCCTCGTTGTCCACCACGAGGATGCCGTCCCCGGTCGCTTCGACCGTCGCCTTCAGGAGCGAGAGCGTCTGCTCGATGCCCTCCTCGGCCTGCTTGCGTTGCGTGACGTCGCGGAAGCTCCACACGCGCCCGACCGTGCGGCCGTCGACGACCTGCGGCAGCGAGTCGCGCTCGATCAGCCGCCCG
>JANMPW010000176.1:0-2213 GCA_031370065.1 Acidobacteriota bacterium | reverse complement strand
CTCGACCACGGCAACGTGCGGGCGCTCGCGATTGACCAGTGTGACGCGTCCTTGTTCGGCGCCTCGGAAGACGGAGTTTTCAAGAGCAGTGCCGGGGGCTCGACCTTGCTTCGGGCGACGAGGCCGACCGGACGCGTCCTTTCGCTTCTCATCGACAGCCGGGAGCCGTGTCGAATGCTGGCCGGCACCTCCGGCGATGGCTTGCTCGTTAGTTCGGATGGCGGCCAGAATTGGAAGAGGGGACGGCTCGACAGGGGTTTTATCAGCGACATCCGTGCCGATCCTAGTCATGCCGACGTTCTCTTTGCTGCGTCTCTCGATGGCGTGCTTTCCTCGACCGACGGCGGGGAGACTTGGAAGCTTGCTAGGGTAGGCGCCGTGGAATCGCTCGCACCTTCTGGCGGTGGACTCCTTCTCGCGGCGACTGCCAGTGGAGTTCTCCGCCGCACGGGCTCCGATCGGCGCTGGCAGGCATCGAATGCAGGGTTGACTGCCCAAGTCGCTTATTCCGTGGCCGTCGGAAGTGGATCGCTGGATGGTCTCTACGTTGGGACGACGAGTGGGCTACTTCATGCGGATCTCGCAGGTGGCGCCTGGAGTTCGGTGCCGGGTGTGCCGATGGAGGGCTCCGTGTACGCGGTCGCGAGCGTGGGAACCGCCACCTCGCACTTGTTCGTGGGCACGTCGGGAGTCGTTGGGCGTAGTTACGAGGGGGGCGCCTCATGGTCATGGACTCCGACGCATTCGACGTTCAGCGTGGCGGTCGACCCTTCCCGACCCGATACCGTCTACGCGGCCAGCCGGGATGCCGTCCTCAAGTCCGAGGATGGGGGAAAAAAGTGGGCGCCGACTGCCGCGGGGCTGGGTAAGACGTTTGCCTACCAGTTGGCGGTGGACGCGAAGAATTCCCCGGTCTTCTACGCTGCGACGGCCAGCTCCGGCGTCTTCCGGAGCAACGATGGCGCCCGGTCTTGGAAGCCGACTGGCGAGCAGATCGCGCGCACCACCGCGCGCTGTATCGCGATCGACCCGACTGCGCGTGACACCGTGTACGTCGGAACCGGCAGCGGAGTTTTCGTCAGCGCCAACGGCGGCCGCGATTGGCAGCCACGATCCGACGGGCTCCCGCCAGCGTCGGTTTACTCGCTCCTGGCAGATCCGCGAACACCCGGGACCATTTTTGCCGGCACAGCGGCGGGACTCTTTCGGACCCTCGACGGCGCGAAGACCTGGTCCAGGTTTCCATCTGCAGGGATTCCTGCCGCTGTCATCTCTCTCGCTCTCGACACGTCGCGCGACACCCTGGTCGCCGGAACTCTGGGCTCGGGCGTCTTCGCTGTTGCGCTGGGAGAGCCTTGAGGCGCAGAGGCTCTGGAATAGCGCTCCTCCTCGGACTCGCATCCGCGACCGGGCCGGCCCGAAGCTTCGCGCAGACGGTTCGAGAGAAGGTAGACGTCCACGTCGTGACCGTTGTGGTCACAGCTAGAGATCGTTCGGGACGAGCGGTGATCGACCTGAAGCCGGAAGACCTCGCGCTGTCCGTCGACGGCAAGGCGGTGCCGATCGACACGCTCGTTCTGACTGCGCGCAAGCGGCCGGGGCTGGCGCCGCCCGAATCGAGCATTGCGGTAGCGCCAGCGCCCTCGCCCGCTTCGCCTTTGCTTCCACCGGTCGGCCGGATCCGGCAGATTGCCATCTTCGTGGACGAGGGAGAGACGAAGTCCTTCGACAGACGCAACGTCTACGACGAGCTGACGAAGTTCCTTCGGCAGCCGGGCATGGCCGATCGCCTTCTGCTCGTCGCTCGCTTTGATGGGTCGCGGTTGCACATCGAGTCCCCTTGGACCGCCGACACGGCAGGCCCGCTCGACGCGATCGCGCGGATGCGGGAGCATCCCGCGGCCGAGCGACTGCCAACGATCTCCGAGCTCAAGGGCTCCAGCGCGAGCGTGGAGGAGGTCGATGCGTATCGCCGTCGCCTTTTCCGCGCGCTGCTCGAAGCACTCGCGTTATTCCCCTCGGGAGATGCGGAAAGACAACTGGTCCTCGTTAGCGGGGGAACGGTGTTTGCGCACCCAACAGATATTGCGGACTCCCTGAAACTACAGGCGTCGCCGTCTTCGCTTCCCTGGGGTCCCCAGCGATCGGCCTACGAGGAGTCACGACAGCCGGAACGCGACCGCGGTGCCTTTATGCTGTGGAGCCGGGCGGTC
>JANMPW010000160.1:0-2313 GCA_031370065.1 Acidobacteriota bacterium | reverse complement strand
CGAGCGCACGGGCCTGGACGAGGTGCCGAGCCCTGCGCGCGACCTCGTTGCGCGCGACCGCAACCGCTACCACTGCCTGCTCTTCAAGCCCGTGTGGCTCGTCGAGACGGCACGGGGGTGCCCCTTCCGCTGCAACTTCTGCTCGGTGTGGCAGCTCTACGGGCGCTCCTTCCGCGAGCGCTCGATCGGCGCCGTGGTGGACGACCTCGCCTCGGTGGGCGACGCCGTGTTCATCGCGGACGATCTCTTCTGGAACCATCCCGAGAGGAGCCGCGAGCTTGCGGCCGCCCTCATTCAAAAAGGCGTGAAGAAGCGCTGGATCCTCGTCCAGACCCGCACCGACATCGTGTGCCGGCACCCGGAGCTGCTCGAGGCGTGGCGCCCAATCGCGAAGGACTTCGACATCTTCTTCGGCCTCGAGGCCGCCTCGGACGCGGGCCTGGCGAACATCACGAAGGACGCGTCCGTCTCCTCTTCGATCGAAGCGGGCCGGATTTCGCGGTCCATGGGCTACGGCGTGACGGGCAACTTCCTCGTCGACCCGGACTGGAACGAGGCGCATTTCCGGGAGCTCTGGGAGTTCGTCGCCGCGAACGGCTTTCAGCGCGCGGGCTACACGATCCTGACGCCGCTGCCGGGCACGGCGCTCTTCCAGAAGCTCTCGCCGATCCTGCGGGGGCAGCCCTGGTTCAAGTACGACATGCACCACGTGCTCTGGGAGCCGCGCCTCGGCGCCCGGCGATTCTTCGAGCTCTACGCCGAGACCTGGCGCCGCTCGATCCTGAACACGAGCGGCGAGAAACACTGGATCGAGTGGATGCGGCAGATCAAGCCCGCCCAGATTCCGTACCTGACCCGCGTGCTCATGCGCACGCAGCGCATGATGAAGCCCGAGGCGTACATGAAGGAGCATGAGGCGACGCGCGGAGAGCTTGCCGCGCTTCCGACCGAGGCCCTGGAGGCGTCGTAGCCGCCTCCGCGCTCGCCGCCGAGCTGCCCGAGTTTGACGTCGCTTCGCGCCACGAGATTGAGATCCTCGTGCCGCGGGAGCGCGCCTGGGAAGCGCTCCTCGGGCACGACCTCGCCGCCTCGGCTCCGTCGAAGCTGCTGCTCGCCCTCCGGGGCTACGGACTTCGCGCCCGACGCGGCAACGCCGGCGGGACCATCGCGGACCGGCTGCAGCGCTTCGGCTTCACGAAGCTGAACGAGGTTTCCGGCGAAGAGCTCGTTTTCGGCCTCGCCGGCCGCTTCTGGCGTTTCGACGGGGGCCTGCGGCGCATCGCGGATCCCGCGACCTTCCGCGCCTTTGCCGAGGACGGTTGCGTCAAGACGGCGTGGAACCTGCGGGTTGTCGAGACCGGCCCGGCGAAGTCCCTGTTGACGACCGAGACCCGCGTGAAGTGTTTCGGCCCCTCCGCCCGCCGCAAGTTCCGGCTCTACTGGGCCCTCATTGCCTCCTTCTCCGGCGCCATACGCATGGGGTTGCTGCGCGGCGTGAAGCGGCGCGCGGAGCTGGGCCGGGAAGGAACATGAGTATCATTCGCGCCGAACGCATCCGAAGAGGAGTCTCGTGATGAAGACGTGGCTGCTGGTGCTCGGTATCGTTTCGGCGCCGCTGGCCCTTCCGGCGCAGTCCGCGGACGGCATCTTCGCCTCGGGCGCGATCGGCGGCGTCCTCGACGCTTGGCATGCGGCGGCGGCAGCGGCGGACGAGGAGAAGTACTTCTCGCACTTTGCGCCGGACGCGGTCTTCCTCGGCACCGACGCCACCGAGCGCTGGACGCGGGACGAGTTCCGCAAGTGGGCCCACCCGTACTTCGCCAAGGGCAAGGCCTGGAGCTTCAAGTCCGTATCGCGCTGGATCACCTTCGCGCCCGACCACACCGTCGCCTGGTTCGACGAGACGCTCGACACGCCGAACCTGGGCCCCTGCCGGGGCTCGGGCGTCCTCGTCGCGACGAACTCCGGCTGGAAGATCGCGCAGTACAACCTCTCGGTCCCCATTCCGAATGACCTCGTGGACGAGTTCAAGAAGCGAATCGAGGAAGAGTCGAAGAAGAAGAAGAGGGCCTGATGCGTCGGAATCTCATCGCGGTCATCTTCGGTCTATCGTCGGTCGGCGCGGCCGCCGGCGCACCGACTCCGGCGGACCTCGTTTTCACCAACGGCGCGGTCTACACGGTCGACGGCGCGCGCAGCTGGGCCGAGGCCGTGGCCGTCTCGGGCGGGAGGATCGTCTTCGTCGGAACGGGCGCGGCCGCGAAGCCCTGGATCGGGCCGGCGACGAAGGTCGTGGATCTCGGCGGGAAGATG